>CAMBJI010000191.1 GCA_945867725.1 Bordetella parapertussis | reverse complement strand
ACTGGACATTACCAGCAGGCTTCATGGAAAACGGTGAAACAACTGCAGAGGCAGCGGCACGTGAAACGCTGGAAGAAGCCGGCGCGCGAATCGAATTGCTAGACCTATTCAGCTTGTTGAACGTCGCGCATGTGCATCAAGTACATCTGTTTTATCGCGCGCGCTTGTGTGATCTTGATTTCGCCGCAGGTGTCGAAAGCCTGGAAGTACGGTTATTCAATGAGCAGGAAATACCGTGGGGCGATCTTGCTTTCCCCACGGTCACGCATACGTTGAAGCGTTTCTTTGCCGACCTCGCCGCGTCACGCGACGGTCAGTCTTTTGGTGTACATGCGCTCGACATTGCGCCGGGCATGCGTATCAAAAGCTGAATATCACCAGCTGGTTTCCCGCTCTGCCGTCGCCGTGATTTTGTGCACAGAGAGGTCAGCACCTTCGAACTCCTCTTCAGGATCAAGCCGGATACCAACGGCGAACTTCAAAAGACCGTAGACCAGCACTCCGCCCACCACCGCAATCCCTATACCCAATGCTGTGCCTATCAACTGGGACATCAGCGATACACCACCCAAACCACCAACCGCTTTCGCCCCAAAGATGCCTGCAGCGATACCGCCCCACGCACCACACAAGCCATGCAGTGGCCAAACGCCGAGTACATCATCGATTTTCCAGCGATTTTGCGTGAGCGTGAACAACCAGACAAAGATGGCGCCGGCGATACCTCCGGTGGCCAGTGCGCCGAGTGGATGCATCAGATCGGAACCAGCGCAAACAGCGACCAATCCGGCCAGCGGTCCGTTATAAGTAAAGCCTGGATCGTTTTTGCCAATGACCACCGCTACCAGCGTGCCGCCCACCATTGCCATGAGCGAATTCATCGCGACCAGTCCATTCATCTTGTCCAGAGTTTGAGCGCTCATGACGTTAAAGCCAAACCAGCCCACAGCCAGGATCCACGCGCCGAGTGCCAAAAATGGAATGCTGGAAGGCGGGTGGGCAGAAATACTGCCATCTTTGGAATAGCGCCCACGACGAGGCCCCAGCAGAAGCACGGCTGGCAGCGCTGCCCAACCGCCAACGGCATGAACAACTACCGAGCCAGCAAAGTCATGAAAGGCGGCGCCGTAACTGGCCTCCAGCCATGCCTGTATGCCGAAGCGCTGATTCCACGCGATTCCTTCGAAAATCGGATAGATCAGCCCGACCATCAACGCGGTGGCCGCCACCTGCGGGTGAAAACGTGCGCGCTCGGCAATCCCGCCAGAGATGATGGCCGGTATCGCAGCAGCGAATGTGAGCAGAAAGAAAAACTTCACCAATTCAAAGCCGCTCTTCTGGGCCAGTACCTCGGCGCTACTGAAGAAGTTAACGCCGTAGGCAATGCTGTACCCAACGAAGAAATAAGCAATCGTCGACACAGCGAAATCGACTAATATTTTTACCAGCGCATTGACCTGGTTTTTCTTGCGGACCGTGCCAAGTTCGAGGAATGCAAACCCGGCGTGCATCGCCAGAATCATGATGGCGCCAAGCATAATGAACAACGTATCCGCGCCGCTGCGGAATGAATCCATGACAACTCCCTGTTTATGTGCATAAATAAGCCAACCGGACTGCCTGCTAGCAATATTCGTTCCTCTTTGGTGCCTCCGATTCAATTTCATAAGTCATTGAATTCAATGAAGTTTTAATAAGAGAAAATATGCCCGTCGAGAAATCGCACCGAAAATGCGCAAATCACCGTCCGTATTGGTGAGACGCATGATCCCTTGGCTAGAAAAAGACACGCCTTTCCCCGATGTCAGTGAGGCACTGACTGAAGCTGAGGGTGCGCCCGGATTACTGGCAGCGGGTGCCGACTTGTCGCCGGCGCGCTTGCTGAATGCCTATCAAAACGGCATTTTTCCTTGGTTCTCCGAGCGCCAGCCGGTGCTGTGGTGGAGCACGGACCCCCGCATGGTCCTGCCTACCGCCGAGTTCAAGATTTCAGAGAGCTTGCGCAAAACCCTGAAGAAAGTGGATCAGAGCATGTGCACAGGTGGCCGCTGGCAGGTGCGCTTCGATACTGCCTTTGAGTCAGTGATCCGGGCCTGCGCGGCCCCGCGCGAGCGCGCCTCGGGCACCTGGATTTCGGAAGAGATCGTTGCGGGTTACTGTCAGCTACATGCAATGGGGTATGCCCATTCATCTGAGTTGTGGCTGGATAATGAGCTGGTGGGTGGCGCCTATGGCATCTGCATCGGGCGCATGTTCTATGGTGAGTCGATGTTTGCAAGGGTCACTGATGCGTCCAAGACCGCTCTGGCCTATCTGGTTGAATTCCTGCGCGCTCAGAATGTCGAATTGATCGATTGCCAGCAAGAGACGAACCATCTGGCCTCTCTGGGGGGGCGGACTGTGCCGCGCGCCGCGTTCATTTCCCACATGAAATCGGCGATTGCACAGCCGACGATAGCGCATTGGGTACCCAGACTGATGTTCTCCGAGCCGGCATGACAGCAAAGCTTTGCGCTTTTCGGTACGATCAGTGTAAATTCACGCTTACGGTTGTAGACCACCACTCCACAGAATGACACATCTCAAGGACCTGCCTTTTTCGACGCTGCAGTTTTATGCGACGGCACCCTATCCGTGCAGCTACCTTGATGACCGACAGGCGCGCTCTCAAGTGGCGACGCCCTCACATCTGATCAACGCGGATGTGTACTCAGAGCTAGTAAAAAACGGTTTTCGACGCAGTGGCATTTTTACCTACCGCCCCTACTGTGATGGCTGCCAGGCATGCACCCCAGTGCGTGTTCGTGTGGCGGACTTTATCCCCAACCGCAGCCAGCGACGCTCATGGAAACAGCATCAGCATCTGTCGACCTGGGTATCTCGGCTGGCCTATGTGCATGAGCACTATGAACTCTACCTGCGTTACCAGTCGGTGCGCCATTCGGGTGGAGGAATGGATCAGGATAGTCGCGACCAGTACGCGCAATTTCTTTTGCAGAGCAAAGTCAACACTCGGCTGGTGGAGTTCCGAGAACCCGGTGGTGCACTCCGGATGGTGAGCATCATCGATGTGCTCGACGATGGCCTGTCATCGGTGTACACCTTCTTTGATCCGGACTTGCCCAAATCCAGCCTAGGTACCTATAACGTCCTGTGGCAAATCGAGCAAGCCAGGCAACTCGGCATACCCTATGTCTATCTCGGCTACTGGATCGAAGAAAGCGCAAAAATGGCCTACAAGGTCAATTTCAGTCCTATCGAAGCTTTGCGCCGCGGTAGCTGGGAATCGCTGCCCGCCGAATAAATCTGGCACAGAGGTACAATCCTCGGGCCTTCGTACAACGCCCGCTCATCGTGTCAAACAAACTTCTTTACTCGCTCGCTCGCCCCCTGCTCTTCTCGCTAGACCCCGAGAAAGCTCATGACCTGACACTACCCGCTTTGCGTCTTGCCGCATCGGTTGGATTGACCCAGCTACTGCCTCAACCAGCGCCGGATCCGCGCACAGTGATGGGTTTGACTTTCCCCAACCCGGTAGGACTTGCCGCAGGGCTGGACAAGGATGGCGCTTATATCGACGGGCTGGCCGCGCTGGGTTTCGGCTTTATTGAGATCGGGACCGTCACACCACGCGCCCAACCCGGCAATCCAAAACCACGCATGTTCCGTCTGCCCGAAGCACAGGCGCTGATCAATCGCATGGGCTTTAACAACGGCGGCGTCGATGCCTTCGTGCGTAACGTGCAGGCCTCGCGCTTCTATCAGGAGCGGCGGGGCATTCTGGGGCTCAACATCGGTAAAAATGCCGATACGCCGATAGAGCGTGCGACTGATGATTACCTTTATTGCCTCGATAAAGTCTATCCCTACGCCGCTTATGTCACGGTGAATATCTCTTCGCCCAACACGAAGAATCTGCGTCAGTTGCAGCAAGCCTCCGAAATCGATGCACTGCTCTCCGCGCTCAAAATGGCGCAGTCGCAGCTGGCCGACAAACACGGACGCTACGTACCACTGGTGCTGAAAATTGCACCGGATCTTGATGATGAGCAGATCGACACTATCGCAAGCGCCTTGCTACGGAACCACATCGATGGTGTCATCGCTACGAACACCACCATTACGCGTGAGGCGGTACAAGGTTTGACTCATGCGAATGAAACTGGAGGCTTGTCGGGTGCGCCCGTTCGCGATCTGTCGACGCGCGTAATTCGCTCGCTGCATCAGGTCTTACAAGGTGAAATTCCCATCATTGGCGTGGGCGGCATACTCAACGGTGTCGATGCTCACGAAAAAATGGCCGCGGGTGCAAGCCTTGTGCAGTTGTATACCGGGCTGATTTATCGCGGTCCCGCACTGGTCGGCGAATGCGCTTCCGCGTGCGCCAGCATCCATTGATTGCATCAGAAAAGCTTCAGAAAAATAACCTGACGGAGACAAGCATGGAAAAAATAAAACTGGTTAACAGTGATCTGCACGTATCCAAAATTTGCCTCGGCACGATGACCTTTGGTGAACAGAACACCGAAGCCGAAGGCCACAGTCAGCTCGACTACGCGCTTGAGCGCGGTATTAATTTCATTGATACCGCAGAGCTCTATCCGGTCATGCCACGTGCAGAGACGCAAGGCGCTACCGAAAGCATCATCGGCACCTGGCTGAAAAAAACCGGGCGTCGCAAAGACATTATTCTGGCTACCAAAATTGCCGGGCCTTCAAAAGCGATGACCTGGATACGCAACGGACAAAGTAATTTTGATGCGGCCAGTATTCGCGCCGCCGTCGAAAGCAGTCTGAAACGTCTGCAGACGGATTACATCGATCTCTACCAGCTGCACTGGCCCAGCCGCAATGTCCCAGTCTTTGGACAATTAT
>CAMBJI010000190.1 GCA_945867725.1 Bordetella parapertussis | reverse complement strand
AGGGTAGCGGTGTCGCCACCGAAATAGGTATTGCTGATGTTGAACACGATGTCCATGTCGGCATCGGAGAAGCCGTAAAACGCGGGTTCGAGTTCAGGGATGTTCGGACGTTCCTGACGCTGCAGCGGGTCGAGATTGGCCCACTGGGTACCGAGGAAGCGGTAGGCGGCGATCAACTGGGTGACGGCAACCCGCTTGCGGCCCATTTCGGCATCCGCGGATGCAGTGACGGTCCGAATCGGACCTTGCTTTGCACGCTCAGCAAAAGAAGCGACCACGCTGG
Source organism: Bordetella parapertussis (assembly GCA_945867725.1). Lineage (GTDB taxonomy): Bacteria > Pseudomonadota > Gammaproteobacteria > Burkholderiales > Burkholderiaceae_D > Pernthalerella. The sequence goes on along the minus strand of CAMBJI010000190.1, from coordinate 4,598 downwards.
CGTGAGGCACATCGGGACGGTCAGAACCATCAACCGCGGGTACGTGCTGCATCGCGTCGAAATACGCGCGCCAGTTATCGGGGACTGCACCGGGATTGAGAAGGTAGGCCTCGTACAGTTCTTCCACGTACGGGGCGTTGCCTCCAAACAGATAAGAATTGGAGAAGTGTTGCTGCATCATCTTGCTCACCTTTTCCTCGCGTTTCGCGAGAGCTGGGGGGTTAGAAAGCCCTGGCAAATCTTGAGGCATCAGTCAGCGGCAGACTTGCCCAGCAGTGACCTTACCCGAGACTTCCCAAAGGACTCCCATGGAAGTCCACCTAACCATCCACATCACGGGCTTTCCGATCCGTGGATTGCACTACTAATAACGTGACGCTGAGAATAACACAGCGCCCTTTCTTTTCAACGTAAAAAAGGGCCCATGCAGAGCCCTTTTTTACGACGCAGTAACCAGGATTAACGCTTCGCCATGGGCGCTACATCCCGATGCGGCGAACCCACAAACAATTGGCGAGGCCGGCCGATTTTCTGCTCCGGATCAGAAATCATCTCGTTCCACTGAGCGATCCAGCCAACGGTGCGAGCCATCGCGAAAATACCCGTGAACAGCGACACAGGGATACCCAAAGCAGACTGCACGATGCCGGAGTAGAAGTCGACATTCGGATAGAGTTTGCGGGAAACGAAATATTCATCTTCCAAAGCCACTTTTTCCAGTGCCATCGCCAGCTTGAACAGCGGATCGTCCTGCAGGCCAAGTTCATTGAGCACTTCGTAACAAGTTTCACGCATGAGCTTGGCACGCGGATCGTAGTTCTTGTAGACGCGATGACCAAAACCCATCAGCTTGACGCCGGAATTTTTGTCTTTGACCTGCTTGACGAATTCACCAATCTTGTCGACCGAGCCAATTTCCTTGAGCATAGTCAGTGCCGCTTCATTGGCGCCACCATGCGCCGGGCCCCAGAGGCAGGCGATACCAGCAGCGATACACGCAAACGGATTGGCGCCGGAAGAACCTGACAGGCGCACGGTGGAAGTCGATGCATTCTGCTCATGATCTGCATGCAGAATCAAAATGCGATCCAGCGCACGAACCAGCACGTCATTGATTTTGTAGTCTTCAGCCGGTGTAGCAAACATCATGCGCATGAAGTTGGCGCTGTAGGACAAGTCATTACGTGGATAAATAAAAGGCTGACCGATCGAGTACTTGTAGGCCATCGCCACCAGCGTCGGCATTTTGGCGATCAGACGAATCGCCGATACTTCGCGATGATGCGGATCGTTGATATCAAGCGAGTCGTGATAGAACGACGCGAGTGCGCCAACGGTGCCAACCAGCACTGACATCGGGTGCGCATCACGACGGAAACCGCGGAAGAAAAACTGCATCTGCTCGTGCACCATAGTGTGACGGGTCACGGTATCGACGAAGGTTTTCTTCTCAGTCGCGTTCGGCAACTCGCCATTCAGCAGCAAATAGCAGGTCTCCAGAAAATCGCAGTTGACGGCCAGCTGTTCAATCGGATAACCGCGATACAGCAGCTCACCCTTGTCGCCGTCGATGTAGGTGATGGACGAATTACAGGCCGCCGTCGACATGAAGCCTGGATCGTAGGTAAATTTTCCGCTCGATCCGTACAGCTTGCGGATATCGATGACATCCGGGCCGATCGAGCCCTTGTAAATCGGGAACTCCAACGATGGCGAACCATCGGAGAAGGACAAGGTTGCTTTGGCTTCAGATTGGGTCATGACTACACCTTCGATGCAAGAGAAATCGTATTAAATGAAAATTCGCAGATCATCCGCCGTTGGATCAGGCCTGCCTGAGGCGCGTTAACAGCGCATGCACATGGGGCAGATCGAGTTCTGTTTCAGGCGAGTTCTGACCCAAAAGCAGATTCATCAAATCATTGTCCGGCAACGTCAGCAGCCGGGTCAGCGCGTCGACTTCTTCCTCCGTGAGGTGCGCTTCGTGCGCATCAAGAAAGCGCGTCAGTATCAGGTCATTTTCCAGCAAACCGCGGCGGCTGCGCCATCGCAGCCTTGCGCGTTTTGCCGGATCATCCTGATGCTTCGCAGCTTCCATCACACTGCGCGTCGCACCAGCAGTTCTTTGATCTTGCCGATCGCTTTGTTCGGATTCAGACCCTTGGGACAGACATCAACGCAGTTCATGATCGAGTGGCAGCGGAACAGTCGATAAGGATCTTCCAGATTATCGAGTCGCTCACCCGTCGCTTCATCGCGACTGTCGGCAATAAACCGGTAAGCCTGCAGCAACCCCGCCGGGCCCACGAACTTGTCCGGATTCCACCAAAACGATGGGCAGGAAGTCGAGCAGCATGCGCACAAAATGCATTCGTACAAACCGTCGAGCTCTTCGCGCTCTTCCGGCATCTGCAGACGCTCTTTTTCCGGCGGAATCGTGGTGTTGATCAGGAATGGCTTGATCGAGTGATACTGCTTGAAGAAGTTCGTCATGTCGACGATCAAATCGCGTATCACCGGAAGACCCGGCAGCGGACGCAGCACGATAGGCTGGGTCAACTCATTAAGATTGGTCGTGCAAGCGAGGCCATTTTTACCATTGATGTTCATGGCATCAGAACCGCATACACCCTCGCGGCAAGAACGGCGCAGAGCGAGCGAATCATCAACATCGGCCTTGATACGCTGAAGCGCATCCAAGAGCATCTTGTCCGTGTCCTGCAGCGTGACCGTGAGGTCTTGCATATAGGGCTTGGCGTCCTTGTCCGGGTCGTAGCGATAGATCTGAAATTTGACTGTGCGTGTCATGGTATGTGACGCCTTAGAAAGTGCGAGCTTTGGGCTTGAAAGATTCAACGGTCAGCGGCTGGGTGACCACGGGTTTGTAATCGAGGCGATTGCCTTCGGAGAACCAGAGCGAGTGCTTCATCCAGTGCTCGTCGTCACGTTTTTCGAAATCACGGTGCGCATGCGCGCCGCGGGATTCTTTACGCGCAGCCGCCGATACGATGGTTGCTTTGGCTGTCTCGATCAGATTATCAAGTTCAAGTGCTTCAACCCGCGCGGTATTAAATACCTTGGACTTGTCCTTGAACGAGACCTGCTTGCGACGCTCGTCGAGTTGCATGATTTCCCTCGAGCCCTCATCGAGCAATTCCTGCGTGCGAAACACGCCGCAGTAGTGCTGCATGGTCTTGCGGATATCGTTGGCTACGTCCTGCACCCGCTCTGAACCGGTCGAGGCTTCGAGATGAGCTAGGCGCGACAACGCAAGATCAGCGCCATCCGCGGGCATGGCCTTGTGACTCTGTTCCTTGAGCTTGCTCGCCACAATATGGTTGCCTGCGGCGCGACCGAACACCAACAGATCGAGCAGCGAATTGGTACCAAGGCGATTGGCGCCATGCACGGATACGCAAGCGCACTCACCGATGGCGTACAAGCCACGCACGATTTCCTGGTTGCCGTTTTTGGGCGCAACAACCTGACCATGAATGTTGGTCGGGATACCACCCATCTGATAGTGAATCGTTGGCACGACGGGAATCGGTTCTTTCGTCGCATCCACGTTGGCGAACTTGTGACCGATTTCCAGAATGGAAGGCAAACGTTTGCGGATGGTGTCGGCGCCAATATGGCGTAAGTCGAGCAGCACGTAATCTTTGTTCGGCCCGCAACCACGCCCTTCTTTGATCTCCTGATCCATCGAGCGCGAAACGAAATCGCGTGGCGCAAGATCCTTGAGCGTTGGCGCATAGCGCTCCATGAAACGCTCGCCTTCGCTGTTGATCAGGATACCGCCTTCACCACGCACACCTTCGGTGATCAGCACACCTGCACCAGCAACACCGGTCGGGTGGAACTGCCAGAACTCCATGTCTTCTAAAGGCAGACCAGCACGTGCAGCCATGCCCATACCGTCGCCGGTATTAATGAACGCGTTGGTCGATGCCGCCCAAATGCGGCCGGCACCACCAGTAGCAAATACGGTAGTTTTTGCTTCGAGCACCATCACTTCGCCGGTTTCCATCTCCATTGCGACGACACCAGTGACGTCACCTTCGGCATCGCGCACCAGATCAATCGCCATCCACTCGACAAAGAAATGCGTCTTCGCACGAACATTGCGCTGATACAGCGTATGCAGCATTGCATGACCGGTACGATCAGCCGCCGCGCAAGCGCGCTGCACCGGCTTTTCACCGAAATTGGCGGTATGCCCACCGAACGGCCGCTGATAAATCGTGCCATCAGGATTACGGTCGAAAGGCATGCCGAAGTGTTCTAGCTCGTACACGACTTTGGGCGCTTCGCGGCACATAAACTCGATCGCATCTTGGTCACCGAGATAATCGCTGCCCTTGATCGTGTCAAACATGTGCCAGTACCAGTTGTCTTCGGACATATTGCCCAAAGAAGCGCCGATACCGCCCTGCGCTGCTACCGTATGGGAGCGCGTCGGGAACACTTTGGAGAGCACAGCAACATTGAGGCCGGCTTCGGCGAGTTGCAGCGATGCGCGCATGCCGGAACCGCCGGCACCGATGATAACGGCATCGAAACGACGCGAAGGAATGCTGGATTTGATGGATGCCACG
>CAMBJI010000189.1 GCA_945867725.1 Bordetella parapertussis | reverse complement strand
ATACGCAATCTTGCGGCACTCGTCAGCATCGCGACCCTGCTCGATACTGATGGTGATGAATTTCGTCGCGCCCTCGCCATCACGCACGATCAGCTGCGCGAGTTCCTGTGACAACCAGGTCACTGCAGCCGCCAGCGCCTGATACTCATCGGATTCAGCACTCGTCACCTTCAGCTCGCCAGCACCCGTGGCAATCAGCATGAAAGAATCATTGGTCGATGTATCGCCGTCAATCGTGATGCAGTTGAACGACGCATCAGCGGCCTCTTTCACCATCTTGTCCAACAGCGCCTGCGGCACGGTCGCGTCACACGCAACGAAACCGAGCATGGTCGCCATATTCGGGCGAATCATGCCGGCGCCTTTCGAAATACCCGTCAGCGTGACTTTCTTACCTGAGATCGTGATTGTGCGTGAAGCGGCTTTCGGCAGCGTGTCGGTGGTCATGATGGATTGCGCGGCGCTGAACCAATTGTTCTCGGTGAGGTTCGCGATGGCTAGCGGCAAACCCGCGGCCAACTTATCGACAGGCAGCGGTTCGAGAATGACGCCGGTTGAGAAGGGCAGCACCTGCGATGCATCGCAGCCCAAGAGCTTGGCCAGCGCATCGCAAGTTGCCTGCGCATTCGCCATACCTGCCTCGCCGGTGCCAGCATTCGCATTTCCGGTATTCACCACCAAGGCCGTGATGGGCTTGCCCGATGTCGCCGCAGTTTCGAGATGCGCCTTCGACAGCTGCACAGGTGCTGCGCAAAAACGGTTGGTGGTAAACACGCCAGAGACTGTCGCTGTCGGCGCGAGCTTCAGCACGAGCAGATCCTTGCGGTTCGGCTTCTTGATGCCTGCTTCCGCATAGCCCAGTTGAATGCCGGGGACAGGTTTGAGTTTGAAGGGTGTTGGGAGTGGAAAGTTGACGGCCATGAGTTTGCGTTCGATATACGTAACTGTTTATTTGGGAAAAACCCCAGAGACACTGGATCCCGGCTTTCGCCGGGATGACAGTTTAGGGTGCGACAGCTTTTGCAAGATCCCGACCTGCGCCGCGACGACGTTTCAAGGGCTGTTGATCTCAAAAACGTCATCACCTGCATGCGATGACCGCTGCGTGGGCGGTTCGCATGCGACCCGAATTCCCCACTCGCTCCCGGCGAAAGGTGCAGCGGGGGTTTCAGACCGCATGCGGTCTGCCCGCGAAACGGTAATGGCGTACTCGCCATTACGCGCCCTGCAAGGGGGGATCCAGCGTCTTTACAGCATACGGTTATTACCCAAACCGCAAACTCAAGCCAACTTCCCATGACACTGCTTAAATTTCTTCCCGCTCCCACAAGGACAAGGATCATTTCGTCCCACCTTGGGCATACCATTCAACATCGGCATAGTCGCACGTGGCTCTTCATTCGCGGTTGGCGCGAGCAGTTCTTCCGGTGCGAGATCGGGATTGAAATCAGCGTGCTGGTAATTCAGATTCTCGAGCTGCGGATGCGTCATTTTTTCTTCGGCAGCGGCGATTTCTTCTTGTGACTGAATCTGCACCGTCATGATCAGACGCACCACATCATTGCGAATCAGATCAAGCATCTGACCAAACAACTGGAAAGCTTCACGCTTGTATTCCTGCTTGGGATTTTTCTGTGCATAGCCGCGCAGATGAATGCCCTGACGCAGATGATCAAGTGCAGCGAGATGTTCGCGCCATTGCGTGTCCATGCTCTGCAACATGACGCCGCGCTCGAAGCCACTAAAGGACTCTTTATCAACCAAATCTACCTTAGCCTGATAAATCGCATCCGCAGCTTGCAGCAGACGCTCAAGCAAATCTTCATCGGTCAGATTCGGTTCGGCTGCTAGCAAATCTGCCAGCGGCATGTACAACTGCCATTCGGCAGCGAGAATAGCTTCAAGCGTTTGCAGATCCCACTGCTCTTCCATTGTCTCTTCCGGCACATAGGTACGGAATAGATCAGTGAAGACACCATGACGCAGCGACTGACTCGTATCGCTCATGTCCTGAGCTTCCAGCAACTCATTACGCTGGTTGTAAATAACTTTGCGCTGATCATTAGCCACATCGTCATACTCGAGCAGCTGTTTACGAATATCAAAGTTACGCGCTTCCACTTTGCGCTGCGCAGACTCAATCGAGCGCGAGACGATGCCGGCTTCAATCGGCTCATCTTCTGGCATTTTCAGTCGCTCCATCACCGAGCGCACGCGATCACCTGCAAAGATACGCAGCAGCGGATCATCCAGCGACATATAAAACCGCGACGAACCCGGATCACCCTGACGACCGGAACGACCACGCAGCTGGTTATCAATACGACGCGACTCATGCCGCTCGGTACCGATGATGTGCAAACCACCAGCATTAACTACCTGCTCGTGCAACGATTGCCATTCGTCGCGCAGCGTTTGTGAACGCGAGGCTTTCTCTGCCTCAGGAATCGCGCTATCGGCTTCAATCAACTGAATCTGCTTGTCAACATTACCGCCCAAGACAATGTCGGTACCCCGACCGGCCATGTTGGTTGCGATCGTGATCATTTTCGGACGACCGGCCTGCGCAATGATTTCTGCTTCACGCGCATGCTGCTTGGCGTTGAGTACGTTGTGCGGCAGCTTGGCTTCATCAAGCATGCTCGAGATCAGTTCGGAATTCTCGATCGAGGTCGTACCCACCAACACTGGCTGGCCGCGCTCGTAGCAATCACGAATATCAGCGATCAGCGCGCGGTATTTACCGGCTGCGTTTTTAAATACCTGATCTTGTCGGTCTGTACGCTTGCTGGGGCGATTCGGCGGAATAACGACCGTCTCGAGCGTGTAGATTTCCTGAAACTCATAGGCTTCAGTATCGGCAGTACCGGTCATACCGGAGAGCTTGCCGTACAAACGGAAATAATTTTGGAACGTGACTGAGGCCAGCGTCTGGTTCTCGTGCTGAATGCGCACGCCTTCTTTGGCTTCAACCGCCTGATGCAAACCCTCCGACCAGCGGCGACCCGTCATCAAACGGCCGGTGAATTCATCAACGATAACGACTTCATTGTTTTGCACAACGTACTGCTGATCTTTGTGAAACAAGGTGTGCGCACGCAGAGCGGCGTACAAGTGGTGAATCAGCGTAATGTGGGCCGAGTCGTACAGCGATGCGCCCTCGGGCAGCAGGCCCATAGTCGTCAGTACCTGTTCGGCTTTTTCATGGCCCGCTTCGGTCAGCAAGACCGTGTTGGCTTTTTCATCTTTCGTGTAATCGCCTGCTACTTCGACGACGCCTTTGCCGTCGGGCGTTTCTTCGCCCACTTGCAAGGTCAGCAGTGGCGGCAGCGCATTCATCTTGCGATACATCTCGGTATGGTCTTCGGCCTGACCGGAGATGATTAACGGTGTCCGCGCTTCATCAATCAGAATCGAATCGACTTCATCGACGATGGCAAACGAGAGACCGCGCTGTACGCGATCGCCGGTTGAGTACACCATGTTGTCGCGCAAGTAGTCGAAACCGAATTCGTTGTTGGTACCGTAAGTGATATCGGCTTTGTAGGCGGCCTGTTTTACATCATGAGCCGCTTGCGAGAGATTGATACCTGTACTCAGTCCGAGCCAGCTGTAGAGCTTGCCCATCCATTCGGCATCACGCTGGGCGAGATAGTCGTTGACGGTGACGACGTGCACGCCCTTGCCTGTGAGCGCATTCAGATACGCGGGCAGGGTCGACATCAACGTCTTGCCTTCGCCTGTGCCCATTTCGGCGATCTTGCCTTGATGGAGCACCATGCCACCGATCAGCTGCACATCAAAGTGACGCATCTTCAGCACCCGCTTGCTGGCCTCGCGGCAGACAGCAAAGGCCTCGACCAAAATGTCGTCGGTGCTTGCACCCGCGGCGAGTTTTGCTTGCAGCTCGGGCGTTTTCGCCTTCAATGCCTCGTCAGACAAGGTTTCAAGCGATGCTTCAAGGGCATTGATATCGCGAACCGTGGTTTGCAGCTTCTTGATCAGTCGCTGATTGCGGCTGCCGAAAATTTTGGTCAAAAAAGACATGTGGGGACTGGAAAAAGGCAGGCTTCACAGCGCATCGCCAGGGGCGAGACCGGATTGGCCAAAGCCGCGATTCTAGCATGCGACCCCCTCTGAAGATGCCTCATGTCCTGCCGCATCACCAGCACGGTACGCGGCCCCCAAACCCTGTGTTACCGTTACCGGATGTCCAGAAACCACCCGAATTTCACGCCCGCAAGCCGTCCGGGGCACCGTCCCACCACGCGCGAGGCGAGTTCCTTCCTGCAGGGTGACGAAGTGATGGCGGGTTTACTGCCGACGCTGGAAAAAATGGCCGCGCTGCAGGCCGAGGCTGGGCGCCTCCTGCCGGGCGTGTTTACCAGCTGCCGGGTACTGCAGCTGCGCGAGGGCCAGCTGCACATTGCCGTGCCAAATGCGGCATTAGCCACACGGATTCGGCAGATGTTGCCTAAATTGCAGGCCGGTTTGCGCGAGAAAGGCTGGCCGGTTGACGGCATACGGATCAAGGTGCAGATGATGTCCGGCGAAGACCGGGTGCCCGATCGGCCCGCCGCCCAGGCGGCCTTACCCACCCAGGCGGTGCAGGCCTTTGCGGAACTGGCGCAAGCGCTGGACGCCAGTCCACTTCGGGATGCGCTGCAGTCGTTGGTGAAGCGGCGGAGCTGAAAAAGTGGCTCAGTTGAGGGCTGGATTGGGAATTGGTACAAGGCGCCGTGTAACAAGCGCATGCTGGTTTTTTAGCCAAAGACGCTGGATCCCGGCCTGCGCCGGGAGCGAGTGGGGAATTCGGATCGCATGCGATACGCCCACGCAGCGGTCATCACATGCAGGTGATGACGATGGGAATTTTACGGTTGCCTCAACAATTACCGTCATCCCGGCGA
>CAMBJI010000188.1 GCA_945867725.1 Bordetella parapertussis | reverse complement strand
GGCCAAGACCACATCGATGCTGACAAAACTGTCTGAGAAAAAGCTGCCTTTCATTTCGGTGCTGACCGATCCCACCATGGGTGGCGTATCCGCATCCTTTGCTTTCATGGGTGATGTGGTGATGGCCGAGCCCAAGGCACTGATTGGTTTTGCGGGGCCGCGTGTGATCGAAAACACGGTACGTGAAAAACTGCCGGAAGGTTTTCAGCGGTCTGAATTCATCATTCAGAAAGGCGCGATCGATATGATTGTGGATCGTCGCAAGATGCGTGAAGAAATCGCGCGCATTCTCGCGATTCTGCAAAATCAGCCGCCGGAAGTGTTGGCCTGATTTTTAGGTTTGAATCAAAGACGCTGGACCCCGGCCTCCGCCGGGGTGACGATGGGAAAGCCGTAATAGGATGACGATGGGAAAGCCGTCACAGGATGAGGATTAAAAAGCCATCCCCGGGTGACAATCGGAAAGCCGACAGACCCCCAATCTGTCACCCCGGCGGAGGCCGGGGTCCAGTGTCGGTCCTGAATCTCTTCATGCACGCTTCATCGCGCGTACTTTTCACCTCACGCACTCTCCACCATGCCACTTTCGCTCAATGACTGGCTGACCCGCCTCGAATCACTTCATCCCAAAGCCATTGAGATGGGTCTGGATCGCGTCAGCGAGGTAGCGAGCCGACTCGGCATTCGGTTCGACTGCCCGGTGATCACAGTCGGTGGAACTAATGGCAAGGGTTCAACGTGCGCGATGCTGGAAGCGATGCTGCTGCAAGGGGGCTATCGCGTCGGTCTGTATACCTCGCCGCATTTGCTGCACTTTAACGAGCGTGCACGCATCAATGGTGAGCTGGCTAGCGATGAAGCGCTGTGTACAAATTTTGAAGCCATCGAAGCAGCGCGTCATGATGTGTCGCTGACTTATTTCGAATTCACGACGCTGGCCATTCTCAAATATTTTGCCGATGCCGGTCTGGATGCGGTGATTCTCGAAGTAGGGTTGGGGGGTCGCCTGGATGCGGTCAATCTGATTGATGCCGATGTCGCTATTGTCACCAGTGTCGACCTTGATCATCAAGACTATCTGGGTGATACGCGCGAGAAGATAGGTTTTGAGAAAGCAGGTATTTACCGCTCGGGTCGCACGGCGATTTGCAGTGATCCTTCGCCACCCCAATCCCTGCTCGATCACGCTGCCGCCATTGGTGCGGATCTCTGGCTGTTTGGCCGTGACTTCAATTACTCGGGTGACCGGCAGCAATGGAATTTCGGCGGGCGTCAGCAGCGCCGCAATGCACTGGCCTATCCCAGTCTGCGTGGCGCAAACCAGCTACTCAACGCGAGTGCCGCGCTCGCGGCGCTGGAAGCTCTGCGGGAACGTTTGCCACTCGGTGCACAGGAAGTTCGAAGTGGGCTGGTGATGGTGGAATTGCCCGGGCGTTTTCAGGTTTTGCCGGGACGTCCCGCTGTGATTCTGGATGTCGCCCATAACCCGCACGCTGCTGCAACGCTGTCGCAAAATCTGGAGCAGATGGGCTTTCATCCCTATACGCATGCTGTTTTTGGGGCCATGGCCGATAAGGATATTGCAGGCATCTTGGCCCATTTGGTGGATCGTATCGACCATTGGTATCTGGCGGATCTGCCGCTGCCGCGCGCAGCTAGCGCGGCAGCGTTGGCCGAGTCGCTGGCGCTGGCAGGCGTACGTCCCAGTAACGTGCCCGGCGCAGAGCGCAGTGTCCAGTGTTTTGCGACTCCGGCGGAGGCTTATGCGGCGGCCCGTGGGCGAGCCACCGAGAATGATAGAATTGCGGTCTTCGGGTCATTCGTTACGGTGGCCGGCGTGATGGCTGTCAGATAAGTTTTTTTCTGGGCTCGCGTCAAACACAATTCAGCAACGCAATCAATTTTCTTATGGGCTTGTTCTCGTTCCCTGGTAAAAACCAGAAGGATGCCGATGACGATCTGGACGTGCCGGTCAAGCCGCGCCGTTCGCGCCGCAGTCTCACTCAAGATGAAGAGCCTATCGATCCCATGCTGCCGGAGAAGCAGCGCGCACGTCGGCGTTTGATAGGCGCGACTGCACTCGTACTCGCAGCGATCATCGGATTGCCGATGATTTTCGATGCCGATCCTAATAAACCCTTGGCCGATGATGTCGAGACGCAGATTCCTGACAAGATATCACCAGCGCCCGAGAGTCTGAAGCCGCAGCCTGCACCGCAATCTGTTCCACAAAAAGTCGTCGAACCCCCTGCGCCCACACAGCTGCCTGTGCCTCCCCAGCCCGCCTCTGAACTCAAGACAGCGCCTGAGCCCGCAAAAACAATCAAGCCTAACGCGGAAGTCTCTGATAAACCCGTTGCTGACAGGATCGCTGAACGCAAAGCGCCTGCCGAGGAAGATAAATCTCCGGCCAAGGAAAAGGCACGCAAATATCTCTTGCAGGTTGCTGCAGTCAACAGCAAGTCAAAAGCAGATGACTTGAAGGGCCGTCTGAAAGAATCAGGCATAAACGCGTATTCCGAAAAAATCAGTACCAAAAACGGCGATCGTTTCCGTGTCCGCGTGGGACCATTTGCTACTCGCGAAGAAGCAGAGAAAATGCAAGCCCGCGTGAAGAAAATTGGTCTGAGCGGTAGCGTGCAGTCCATGTAAAGCGTCCGGCCTCGCCGGATATCATGTTTTTTGAAGGAGCCTCACCATGTGTGGCATTGTTGGCGTCGTTTCGCATGGCCCAGTGAATCAGCTCATCTATGATGCGCTGCTGCTGTTGCAGCACCGTGGTCAGGATGCCGCGGGTATTGCAACCAGCCACGGTAATACCTTCAGTATGCACAAGGCCAATGGGCTGGTGCGTGACGTTTTTCGCACACGTAATATGCGTTCATTGCCGGGTAACTCGGGCATAGGGCAATGCCGTTATCCCACTGCCGGATCTTCCAGCGAGGAAGAGGCGCAGCCGTTTTATGTGAATGCCCCCTTCGGCATTACGCTGGCGCACAACGGCAACCTCACCAACGCCGATCAGCTCAAGATCGAAATGTTCAAGAACGATCGTCGGCACATCAACACGGATTCAGATTCCGAAGTGCTGTTGAATGTACTGGCACATGAGATTCAGCAGGGCACCAGTAGTTTCTCTCTTGATCCATCGATTCTGTTCAAGGCAGTCTCCGCGCTGCACCGGCGTGTACGCGGATCCTATGCCGTGGTCGCGCAGATTGCGGGCTATGGGCTGCTGGCGTTTCGTGATCCTTATGGTATTCGTCCGCTGTGCATTGGTTTCAGTGACACTGAAAACGGTCCTGAATACATGGTAGCGAGTGAATCGGTAGCGCTCGAAGGTTTGGGCTTTCACTTTCTGCGGGATGTGATGCCGGGCGAAGCGATTTTCATCGACAACGAAGGCAAGCTCTATAACGAACAATGTGCTGAAAATCCGGTTCTTAATCCGTGTGCGTTTGAATTCGTTTATCTCGCACGTCCTGATTCGGTGATTGATGGTGCCTCGGTCTATGCAACCCGACTGAAAATGGGCGAGTATCTAGCCGAAAAAATACGGCGTGAATTCTCCGCTGGTGATATCGATGTGGTGATGCCTATTCCTGATTCTTCGCGCCCTTCCGCGATGGAATTGGCCATGACGCTGAACCTCGACTATCGTGAAGGTTTCATCAAGAACCGTTACATCGGTCGGACCTTTTTGATGCCGGGGCAGGCGATACGGCGCAAATCCGTACGTCAGAAGCTCAATGCGATCAGTGCTGAATTCAAAGGCAAGAGCGTTTTGCTGGTTGATGATTCCATCGTACGTGGCACGACCAGTCGCGAGATCGTGCAAATGGCGCGTGACTCCGGTGCCAAGCGCGTGATCTTTGCATCAGCGGCACCACCGGTAAAATTTCCGAATGTGTATGGCATCGATATGCCGACGCGCAGTGAGTTGATCGCGCATGGTCGCACCGAAGAAGAAGTGTGCCGCGAGATCACCGCTGATGCGCTGGTTTATCAGGACATCGAGGCATTGAAGCGCTCGATCACTGATGTCAATCCCATGCTCAAGAAATTCGAAGCATCCTGTTTTGATGGTGAATACGTCACCGGAGATATCTCGCGTGATTATCTCGATCGCATCGAATTTGCGCGTGAAAATCCCAAGGCGGTGATTGAGGATGTGGTACGTACCCAGCTGAATCTGAATCTCGCTCAGATCGAGTGATCAAGGTCTGCGCCTGATGAACGATCAAAAGAGATTCGGTTTTACCACGACCATTCTGCACAGCGACCGGCAGAAGCCCATTGAGCATGGGTCGCTTCACAAGCCGATTCACACCGCTGTCGCTTATGGTTATCGCGATGCGCGTGAGTTGGCCGATGTGTTTCAAGGGAAGCGCCCCGGCTATCGCTATGGTCGGCAGGGTAATCCTACCGTCTCCGCGCTCGAAGAAAAAATCACGCGCATGGAAGATGGTCTGGCCACGCTGTGTTTTTCTACGGGTATGGCCGCCGTGGGTGCGCTCGTACAAGGACTGCTGCGCAGCGGTGACCATGTAATTTCTTCCGCCTATTTGTTCGGTAACACCAACAGCCTGTGGCAGACCGTTCAGCTGCAGGGCATGCCAGTCAGTTTTGTGGACGCGACCAAGGTCGAAGCGATTGAGCAGGCGATAACGCCAGCTACACGTATGGTATTTGTCGAGACGATCGCCAATCCGCGTACGCAGATTGCTGACCTTGAGAAGATAGGTGCGCTTTGTCACGAGCGCGGTATTCTTTACGTGGTCGACAACACGATTACTTCTCCTTATTTATTCCGTCCCAAAAAAGTCGGCGCAAGTATTGTGATCAATGCGCTGACTAAGTCTATTGGTGGTCATGGCAATGCGCTTGGGGGTAGTTTGACCGACACGGGCCTCTTTGACTGGACCGCT
>CAMBJI010000187.1 GCA_945867725.1 Bordetella parapertussis | reverse complement strand
GAGACAACCAGCGCGCACCTGAACGCAGAACACCAATGGAATCAGCCCGATAAACCTGCTCCACCTCCAGATTCCGCCAGATACCCAGCAGATGCGTGACGCTCTCTTCGAAGTTATCGGCGCGGCAGGCGAGTGCCGTCGCATTGATGGCACCGGCCGATGTGCCACAAATAATTTCAAAGGGATTTTTACGAGCGGGCCATCCGTGCTCACTGAGCAAAGACAGGATGGCCTGCAATACTCCCACTTGGTAAGCGGCGCGCGCACCGCCACCAGCGAGGAACAAGGCAGTTTTCTGCGGCTCGGACATAACTGCAGAGTAACAGTTGCACGCTAGCCCGCCTACAGGTTTGAACTACTGTGGCCTGTATGCGACGATGGAGGCAGCGCTTATTTTGGCTGCATACGAATCGCACCGTCCAAGCGTATCGTTTCACCGTTGAGCATCGTGTTTTCAATGATGGTTTTCGCCAGATGCGCGTACTCGGCTGGTTTGCCCAGACGCGGGGGGAAGGGCACCATGCGACCCAGTGCATCCTGAACTTCCTGTGGCATACCCAGCAACATAGGCGTCTCGAAAATACCCGGCGCGATCGTCATCACTCGCACCCCATTGCGCGACAAATCGCGTGCCATTGGCAAAGTCAGTCCAACAACGCCAGCCTTGGATGAGCCATACGCTGCCTGTCCGATCTGACCGTCATAGGCCGCTACCGAAGCCGTGTTGATGATCACGCCCCGCTCGCCTGCCGCATTGGGTTCGTGATTACTCATCGCCAGTGCCGCGAGGCGCGACATGTTGAACGTACCCACCAGATTGATATTCACCACGCGCTGAAACACTTCCAGCGGATGCGCGCCGTCTTTGCCTACGGTCTTGACCGCAGGTGCCACACCCGCACAGTTAATCAGACCAACCAACTGCCCCATGGCCTCGGCCGCGGCCACGACGGCCATGCCATCCGCCTCGGAGGTCACATCACATTTGAGGAATTTACCTTTGAGTTCGGCAGCCAGTTTCTCGCCTGCCTCGACCTGCACATCCGCGAGCACGACCTTGCCGCCGTTATCGACGATCATGCGCGCCGTTGCTGCGCCCAATCCTGACGCACCGCCGGTGATGATAAAAACGTTATTTTTAATTTCCATGATTTCTCCAAAAAGGGCATGTAAAAAATGAATACGGATAAACGTAATGATACCTGCCCAAAGAAAAAGGCAGCCGAAGCTGCCTTTTTCTCACTACAAAAACAGGCTTAGCCGATCAGACCTTTAGCTGCCAGCAGTGGCACGATCAGCAACGCAACAATGTTGATGATCTTGATCAGCGGATTGACCGCCGGACCCGCCGTGTCCTTGTAAGGATCACCTACGGTATCGCCGGTCACAGCTGCCTTATGCGCCTCACTGCCCTTGCCGCCGTGATGACCATCTTCGATATATTTCTTCGCATTGTCCCAAGCACCGCCGCCGGTACACATGGAAATCGCGACGAACAGACCCGTGACGATGGTACCCATGAGCAGACCGCCAAGCGCCTTGGGTCCAAGCACCAGACCCACCACAATCGGCACCACCACCGGTAACAGCGATGGAACCATCATTTCCTTGATTGCCGAAGCGGTAAGCATGTCCACAGCGCGACCATACTCGGGCTTGCCGGTACCTTCCATGATGCCGGGGATCTCGCGGAATTGACGACGCACTTCTTCCACGACTGAACCGGCCGCACGACCCACGGCTTCCATCGCCATAGCACCGAACAGATAAGGAATCAATCCGCCGATGAACAGACCCACGATAACCATAGGATCGGACAGATCGAAATTGACGTCGATACCACGCTCGCGCAAGGCATGCGTGTAGTCTGCAAACAATACCAGCGCCGCCAAACCTGCCGAACCAATCGCATAGCCCTTGGTCACCGCCTTGGTGGTATTACCCACCGCATCCAGCGGATCGGTAATATCACGAACGCTGTCAGGCAAATTGGCCATTTCAGCGATACCACCTGCGTTATCCGTGATCGGACCATAGGCGTCCAGTGCAACGATGATGCCTGCCATCGACAACATCGCAGTGGCAGCCACGGCAATACCAAACAGACCGGCAAGTGCATAAGAAACCAGAATACCGGCACATACGCACAATACTGGCCATGCCGTGGACTTCATCGAAATACCGATACCGGCAATGATGTTGGTCGCATGACCTGTGGTGGAAGCTTCAGCGATATGTTTGACTGGCGCGAAATCAGTACCTGTGTAGTACTCGGTGATCCACACCATGGCTGCCGTCAGCACGAGACCGACCACACAAGAACCGAACAAGCCCATCGGCGTCACCATCTGCCCGTCAGACATCGTAATGGCTTCCGGGAAAACCATGGTCGTCACGAAGTAAAACGCGATCAACGAGATGACACCTGAGACGATCAGTCCGCGATATAGCGCTGGCATAACATTCTTCATGCCTGGCTTAGCTTTGACAAACATCACGCCGATGATCGAGGCAATGATCGACACACCGCCAAGAATCAAGGGATAAATCACGGCAGCGCCTGGAGCCGAAGTCACCATCAGTGCACCGAGCGCCATGGTGGCGATCAACGTCACTGCATAGGTTTCAAACAAGTCAGCCGCCATACCGGCGCAATCGCCAACGTTGTCACCAACGTTATCGGCAATCACCGCAGGGTTACGGGGATCATCTTCAGGAATACCGGCTTCTACCTTGCCCACCAGATCTGCGCCAACGTCAGCGCCCTTGGTGAATATGCCACCACCGAGACGTGCGAAGATCGAGATCAGTGAAGAGCCGAACGCAAGACCCAGCAAAGGCTTGAGCGTTGCCGAATCAGGATGCTCGAGACCACCGATGAAGTAATAGAAGAGCGACACACCGAGCAAGCCCAGACCCACCACCAGCATGCCGGTAATGGCACCGCCGCGAAACGCGACATCGAGTGCAGGTCCGATACCTTCGGTCGCTGCCTGCGCCGTACGGACATTCGCGCGCACCGAGATATTCATCCCGATGAAACCGCAAGCGCCGGAGAGCACCGCCCCAACGACGAAGCCGATCGCAGTGGTGATGCCGAGGAAAGCCCAGATCAGTACCGTCAGCACAGCGCCGACTATCGCGATCGTTCGGTACTGACGCGCCAGATAAGCCGCCGCACCCGCCTGAATCGCTGCAGCGATTTCCTGCATTCGGGGATTGCCGGGGTCCTTGCCAAGGATCCAGCTTCGAGAAATGAGGCCGTAGATCACGGCGATAACGCCGCAAGCCACAGCGAACCACAAGCCATTTGATGCCATATGTCTCCTCCAAAAGTTCACAACAATTTTTACAACCTCATCACTGCCCCGCCTGTTCCGACGAGTACCGCTTCTTGCTACAAACTTCTTGCTTAGCCCGCATCAAGCTATGTTTTTTGCGCGACTTAACTTAGGCGTCCCTACCTACAACACACGATAGACTTTTTCATCCATGAAAAAAGCGGACCTGATGTCCGCTTTGAATGATGTTGGGTTTACTCCGCCAGTGCCGCAAAGGCGCGGTCACGAATTTCTTCGACAGGCCCAATGCCGGAAATCTTGCGATAGAGAGGGGCGCCCGGCTGACCTGATTTTGCCCATTCATTGTAATAACCCACCAGCACTTTGGTTTGATCGTGATACACCGCCAAACGCTTTTTCACGGTCTCCTCACGATCATCATCGCGCTGAATCAAAGCTTCACCTGTTGCATCATCCTTGCCTTCGACTTTTGGCGGATTGAATTTCACATGATAAGTGCGACCCGATGCCGGATGCACGCGACGGCCGCTCATGCGTTCAATGATGGCTTCATCCGGCACATCGATTTCAAGCACGCAGTCAATAGCCACACCTGCATCCTTCATTGCATCCGCTTGCGGGATCGTACGCGGGAAGCCGTCAAACAGATAGCCGTTTGCGCAATCATTCTGCTTGAGCCGATCTTTGACCAGACCGATGATGATGTCGTCTGACACCAACCCACCCGCATCCATGACTTTTTTTGCAGCCAGTCCAAGCTCGGTACCTTCTTTGACAGCCGCACGCAGCATGTCACCCGTCGAGATCTGCGGAATATTAAATTGTTCTTTGATGTAGCCTGCCTGCGTGCCTTTTCCAGCACCTGGCGCTCCCAAAAGGATGAGACGCATTTCATTTCCTTATGCTTTTTTATTACTTCAGCCGCATTGACCCGCGTCGCTGCAGTGCACAGCGAGATTGTCTCCTAGCTGGCTTGCCCGAAACTTACCACAGAATGATGGCAGCCCGATAATCTGCGGGCACCATTGCGCCGCCTCAAGCGGCGAAATACGCTCTCACCCGCGCCAGATCTTCAGGAGTATCAACGCCACCGGGCGGCGCCTCGGCCGTCACATGAACGGCGATTCGGTAGCCGTGCCAGAGCAC
Source organism: Bordetella parapertussis (assembly GCA_945867725.1). GTDB lineage: Bacteria > Pseudomonadota > Gammaproteobacteria > Burkholderiales > Burkholderiaceae_D > Pernthalerella. Next base: position 499 of record CAMBJI010000187.1, on the reverse strand, counting down.
GCGCAATTGCTCGAGTGCCTCGATCTGCTCCAACGGGGCTGGCGGTAAGGTTGGGTAGCGTTGTAGAAAGTCCTGGCGATACGCATACATGCCGATGTGACGCAAAGCCTGATACCCCGCTGGCATATGTTTGACATCAGCCGCGAATGCATCCCGATGCCAGGGCAAAGGCGCGCGAGAAAATATCAGTGCCTGTCCTGCTGCATCGAGCACGACCTTCACCACATTCGGATTGAAGACCTCGGCCAAATCAGTGATCGGATGGGCCAGCGTTGCCATTGGCACATCGTGCGTAATTTGAGCAGCACACGCATTGATCAGCGCAGGGTCCATCAGTGGTTCGTCGCCCTGCACGTTCACGATCACCGCATCATTCGGCAAGCCGACCAATGCAGCGACCTCGGCAATGCGGTCCGTGCCGGAAGGATGATCAGCACGCGTCATACGTGCATCAAAACCATGGCGCTGACAGGCGGCGATGATATCGGGATGGTCAGTC
>CAMBJI010000186.1 GCA_945867725.1 Bordetella parapertussis | reverse complement strand
CGCCCTGCAAGGGGGGATCAAGTGTCTTTGTTTTGCTCACAACAATCGTATAACAGCATGATCGACCAGACACCCGACGACTACATACGCTCAAAAATCCCCGCCGCCCCCATGCCAGCACCGACGCACATCGTCACCATACCGTATTTCAATTGGCGGCGGCGCAGTCCGTGAATGACGGTGGCTGCGCGTATCGCGCCAGTAGCACCCAGCGGATGGCCGAGCGCAATCGCGCCGCCCAGCGGATTGATCTTTGCCGGATCCAAGCCCAGATCCTGGCGCACGGCGAGTGCCTGTGCCGCGAACGCTTCATTGAGTTCTATCCAATCCATCTGATCCAGCGTGAGTCCGGCCAGTCGCAGCGCTGCGGGTATGGCTTCTTTAGGGCCGATACCCATGATCTCTGGCGGCACGCCTTTTACAGAAAACGAGACGAAGCGAGCAAGGGGCTGCAAGTTGAATTGCTTTAGTATTTTTTCACTGACGAGTATCAGCGCACCCGCACCGTCAGACGTTTGCGAGCTATTGCCTGCGGTGACGGTGCCTTTGGCAGCAAAGACTGGTTTGAGTTTGGCAAGCGCTTCCAGACTGGTATCAGCGCGCGCACCTTCATCTTGCGATACTGTCTTGGTAATTGTTTTTATCTGATTACTATCCAGATCAGGAAATTTTTCCACGACTTCGACAGGCGTGATTTCATCGACACACTCACCACTTTGTTGTGCAGCGATGGCTCGACGATGCGATTCGAGCGCGAAGGCATCCTGATCTTCACGGCTGATCTTCCATTGCTGCGCGACCTTCTCTGCCGTCAGACCCATGCCATAGGCCATACCGATATTGTCGTCTTTGAAGATACCCATGTTCATCGATGGATGATGCCCGGGCATGGGAATCATGGACATGGATTCAACGCCGCCGGCGATCATCACATCGGCTTCGCCGGTACGTATGCGATCAGCTGCCATCGCAATGGCCGTGATACCAGAGGCGCAGTAACGGTTGACGGTGACGCCGGCGACTGTTTTGGGTAAACCTGCCAGCAGCACAGCCATGCGCGCGAGATTCAAACCCTGTTCAGCTTCGGGGAATGCGCATCCGATGATGGCGTCTTCGATCGTGGCCTGGTCGAGATTGGGTACTTGTGCGAGTGCAGCGCGTATCGTGTGCACGAGTAGATCGTCGGGACGTACATGTCGAAAGACGCCGCGTGGTGCTTTGCCGATGGGGGTGCGGGTGGCGGCGACGATGTAGGCTTCTTGCAGTTGTTTACTCATGGTGACGCACCCCTCGTATTTGATGATTCAGTATCGGGCGATAAGTAGATACTGATTATTTCTGATCGGTGTGGATAAAAAAATCAAGGCTCGCCCCTAATTTCAGTCAGCTAACGGTTTAAGCTGTTTTTGCACAACGAAAGACACTGGATCCCGGCTTTCGCCGGGATTACGTTTGAGAGGCTGTTGGTCCCAAAATCGTCATCCAAGATTGCGCCGGGGTGGCATTTGAAGATCTATTGGCCTCAAAATCGTCATCCCGGCGAAAGCCGGGATCCAGTGACGTTCGAATTTTTTATGAATCGATAAAATTTTCAGTTTTACTTACTTGCATGAAGCGCCATCTCAGTAAAAAATCAAGCCGATCAAACACAAAAAAATGCCTAATTCCTCACCGGCTTCCCTGTCTGTAGCATCCCCATAATCCGCTCTTGCGTTTTCGGATGCGCCAGCAGTGACATGAATGCCGCACGCTCTTTGTCCAGCAACCACTGCTCGCTTACCTGGCTGCCGGGCTCGATGTCACCACCGCACACCACATCAGCAATCAAAGTCGCAATATGCTCGTCATGCGCAGAGATAAAACCACCCTCGCGCATATTGACTAGCTGCGCGCGTATCGTGGCAATGCCGTAGCGGCCGGTGACGGGAATCAGCGTAGGTAATGGCGGTCGATACGCTGCATCAGCCAGTGCCAGTGCCTGCGTGATCGCGACATGCAATAGTTCATGCGCATGCAGGACAATCACATCATCGCTTTGCAGATAACCCATACGGCGTGCTTCATGCGCTGATTTGGCGACTGCTGCGGTGGCTGCCTGCGTAAAACGATCTTTGAGAAACGGCAAGATGTCATTACCTTTCGCTTCCTGTGCCGCGCGCAGCGCGATTTCTTTCAGGCCGCCGCCAGACGGTAGCAAACCGACACCGACTTCCACTAATCCGGCGTACGACTCCAATAAAGCCACACGTCGGCTTGCATGCAGCATCAGTTCGCAGCCGCCGCCGAGTGCGATACCACCTACAGCCGCCACCACCGGCACGCTCGCATACTTGATGCGCATCATCGCGCGCTGAAAATTCGCGACGACAGGCTCGATGGCCTTGACCCCACCCATCATGAACACCGGGAGCATCGCTTGCAAATCCGCACCTGCCGAGAATGCGCCACCTTCGGCAACATCGGTTTGCCAGATGACGAGTGCACGATAACTTTTCTCAGCCTCGGACACAGCACGTTCGATACCGGTAATAACGTCCGGTCCCATCACATGCAGCTTGGTTTTAAAAGACAGGATCAGTACATCACCGTTCATATGCCAAAGCCGAACCGAGGCATCTTCATGCATGGTCGTACCAGCGACCGCAGGGCTGAGGTGATCATCACCCACCACCGAGGCACGGAAAGCCTGACGCGCATAGACAGGCAAATGCGAACGCGGTACGTAAGCCTGCTGCGACGCTGACCAAGATCCTTCGGGACGATGCACGCCCTCACGTCCGTCAAACACCCAGTCCGGTAAGGGTGCCGAAGACAGCGCATGCCCGGCATCGATATCTTCTTTCACCCATTGCGCGACCTGCTGCCAGCCGGCTGCCTGCCAGAGTTCGAACGGCCCCTGCTGCCAGCCAAATCCCCAGCGCAACGCAAAATCGACATCACGCGCATTATCGGCAATGGCATGCAGATGCACCGCAATGTAATGAAAGGCATCACGCAAGATCGCCCACAAAAATTTTGCTTGCGGATGCGTTGCATCATGCAAGGCTTTGATGCGCTTAGCCGGATCTTTTTCTTTGAGCATGCGAACGACGAGATCGTCGGCCTTCGCCCCCGATAGCACATAGGTATGGCTGACCGCATCCAGCCGCAAAATGTCTTTGCCTGATTTTTTATAAAAACCAGTGCCAGATTTCTGACCCAGATGGCCTTCGTCGATCAGCCGCTGGAGCACGGCAGGGCTCTGGTACAGCGCATGAAAAGGATCATCGGGCAAGTTGCGCTGCATGGTGTTAATCACATGCCCTAGCGTATCGAGGCCGACCACATCGGCGGTGCGAAACGTACCTGATTTGGCGCGCCCCAAACGCGTGCCGGTGAGGTCGTCGACCAAATCATAAGAAAGTCCGAATACTTCCGCTTCACGGATGATCGCCAGCATGCCAAAAATACCGACGCGGTTTGCAATGAAGTTCGGCGTGTCGATTGCCCGCACAACGCCTTTACCGAGCGTCGTGGTGAGAAACGATTCAAGCTGATCCAGAATATCGGCGCTGGTATGCGAGGTCTTGATCAGTTCAACCAAATGCATATAGCGCGGTGGATTAAAAAAATGCACGCCGCAAAAGCGTGAGCGCAAATTTTCATCAAGTACAGACGACAGGGCATTGATGGAAAGCCCGGAGGTATTGGTCGCAAAAATCGCATGCGCCGGAATATGGGCAGCGATTTTTTGGTAGAGCGCATGCTTCCAGTCCATGCGCTCGGCGATCGCTTCGATCAACAAATCAACGTCCGCCAGCCGATGCAGATCATCATCAAAATTGGCGACTTCGATTAATCCCGCCTGATCATTGTCAGCCAATGGCGCGGGATTCATTTTTTTCAGGCTATCGACTGCCCGCTGAGCAAGCGCATTACGTGGTTGATCGGGCTTGCCGGGCAAATCGTAAAGAATGACAGGCACGCGGGCATTGATGCATTGCGCTGCGATTTGCACCCCCATGACGCCGGCACCAAGGATCGCGACTTTTCTGATAGGTGCAGTAGACATAGTAATCAATCAGAATAAGTTAGCGTCCATCGCCATCAGCGTGCCAGCACCCGAACGCGCCTGTCGTATCAGCATCGCTGTTTCCGGCAGCAATCGTGCGAAGTAAAACCGAGCAACGCCTAGCTTGGCCTGATAAAAATCATCACCGCCAGATGATTTTTCAAGCGCAATCTTTGCCATGCGAGCAAAGAAATACGCAAACACCATATGCCCCAGCACACGTAAATACGGCACGGCCGCTGCGCCGACTTCATCGCGATTCTGAAATGCTTTCATGCCAATTTCCATCGTCAGCTTGGTGACTTTGTCGCCAATATCTGCCAGCGGCGTGATGAATTCAGACATCGCTTCATCGGTACCGTTCTCGTCAATGAAGGATTTGATCTTGTCACCGAAGGCACGCAGCTTCTCGCCATTGTCCATCAGCACTTTACGGCCCAGCAGATCCAGCGACTGTATGGTGTTGGTGCCCTCATAGATCATGTTGATGCGTGCGTCACGCACATATTGCTCCATGCCCCATTCGGCGATGTAGCCATGACCGCCAAAGACTTGCAATGCTTCGGAAGTCGCGATCCATGCGTTATCGGTAAGGAAGGCTTTGATAATCGGTGTGAGCAACGCGACCTCATCAGCAGCTTGCTTACGCTCATCTTCATCGGGGTGATTCAATTCACGATCAATCATCAGGGCCACATACGATGTGAAGGCACGTCCGCCTTCAGCAAACGCACGCGCGGTGAGCAGCATGCGACGTACATCGGGATGCACGATGATGGTGTCAGCTGGCTGAGATTCAGATTTCGGTCCCGTCAGGCTACGCCCCTGTGTGCGCTCGAGCGCATAGGCACGTGCATTCTGATACGCGACTTCCGTCAGGCCAAGTGACTGCATCCCCACACCAAGAC
>CAMBJI010000185.1 GCA_945867725.1 Bordetella parapertussis | reverse complement strand
GACGATATGCTGGCTGCGATCGACCTAGGGTCGAACAGCTTCAGACTCCACATCGGAGCCTTTGACGGTGAGCAAATTCGCATCGTCAATAGCGCGCGCGAGCCGGTTCGGCTGGGTGCGGGGCTGGATGAGCGGGGTAATCTGACGGTATCGGCGATGCAATCTGCCGTGGCCTGCCTCTCCCGTTTTTCAGAAATCCTCCAAGCGACGCCCCTAACCCGAGTGCGGGTGGTCGCCACCAATACCGTGCGAATCGCGCGCAATGCCCGTGCCTTTCTGCAAATCGCCGAGAAAGCCATTGGCTACCCAATCGAAGTCATCTCCGGCGAAGAAGAAGGCCGCCTGATCTATATGGGCGTGGCCTGCGCGCTGGATGACGTCTCAGAGCGGCGACTGGTGATCGACATCGGCGGCGGCTCCACCGAGCTGGTCCTAGGTCAGGGAAGCGAAATCGAAGAAGTCGAATCCTTCGGAATTGGCACGGTCTCCACCGCTTCACGCTTTTTTGGTGGGCAGAAAATTACCGAGCAGGCCTTCGATTCCGCAATTCTCAAGGCACGAAGCTATTTTGAAGACGGGATGAAACCCTTCCATCCCCGGCTCTGGAATGTCGCTTACGGCTCCTCCGGCACCATGCGTACGATTGCGGACGTGCTCGAGAAAAATGCCATCGGGGATAACACGCTGTCACTAAAAAACCTGCGCGTGCTCAAGGACTGGCTGATCGCCTGCGGGCGTCAAGACAGCATTGATCTGGTGGGCATCAAGCCCGAGCGCATCAGTGTGATTCTGGGTGGTTTGCCGGTGCTGATCGGTTTATCTGAGGAACTAGGTCTCAAACAGGTGTGGCCTATCGAGGCGGGTTTGCGCATGGGTGTTTTATGGGACCTGCATCTGCGGTCCCGCAGCAAAGACCGGCGCCGTGAATCCATCAAGCGCTTCTTCCGCCGCCACGGTGTGGACGAACAACGCGCAGCAGCCGCAAAGTCCAATGCGCGAACGCTGTATGCGCAGCTCAATCCCGAAGACGAAGAACTCACGCGCATGGTTAGTTGGGCGGCGCAGATTCACGAGGTGGGTATGGTGGTGTCCCACACGGGCTTCCACAAACATGGCGCCTATCTTGCGCTGCATGCTGACCTGCCCGGATTTACGCAGCATGAACAAGAGGTGCTAAGTTCACTGGTACTAGCCCAGAAAGGCAATCTGCGCAAAGTCAGCGAGACACTTGCCGAACCCGATCTTGCCAAGGCGATTCTGGCGCTGAGATTAGGCATTATCTTCATGCACGCGCGCATCAACCCTGCAGAGCAAGACATCAAGCTGCGTATGCGTCAGCGCATTGATCTTGAACTACCCAAGGGCACGCTGTCCACCCACCCGACGCTGGCGTACTGGCTGGGCAAAGAACAGGCCAGTTGGGAAGAAGTCGGTATCGATTTTCTGGTGCGGCCCTTGGTGTGAGCTAAGCGCGGTGGTTTTCTGCATCAGAAATGCATCAGGAATGCATCATTGCCGCCTCAACTGAAATCCGCTTACCCAGGTCAGAAATTGCAGGTGTCGTTCTTTCCCACGAAATGCAGATCGGCAAAGCCGGCACGCACTTTCTCGCCTGTGTTGTCGGTATCCGAGGCAATAGCCACCAGGATGGGTCTTGCTTTGTCACTACCAAAGGCACGAATCACATCGTCTCTGACATCAACACGCTCCGTCACCCAGCGACCAACCTCCGCATTACCGGTTCGACGAACAATCATCTGTGCTCTATCGGTATAGGCGTTGGACATGCGGGTATCGACGGGATGCCGGTTATCCCACACATAGTTGATGGCCGCGTCGGGTACGCGATCACCGAAAAGTGCGCGTGCGACGGACAACGCCGCCTTGTCCGTAAAACTCAGTGCATCCGCAGGTAATGCGAACGCAATATAAACGCGTGCGGCATAGTCATCACCTTGACGGCGTTTCATATCGGCTTTTTTCAAGACATCCTCGGCGCGCCAGCGCCAGCACAGCACAGGCGTCGCTATCAGATCCACATCTACTTTTCGACCTAGCAAGGCCATGCTTCGGTTGGCTTGTGATTCAATCGCATGCACACCATCCCAGTACAGTGGACGGTACTGCGTTGGGGATACGTTTTTTTCGAGCTGAATCACTTGCCATGCAGGCGGCAAAGCGGTGAGATCGGTATCGAAACGTCCTATGCTTACCTCAGCCGATCCCGCCATCACCAGTGCAGGAGAGCAAAGCAATAACGCAAATGCGCGGGCGCGTAAACTTGCACAAAACGTCAAGCACACGACATGACCTTTACTGTTCAATTACAAAAACACAGGACAGTTCTGCGCGCCATCAAGTAAAAATACTTCGGTGTCAGCAAAAACCAGGAGTGCGTGCATTGTTGTTGTGAGCCGATCAATCTCGGGTGGCGTGAATTCCAGACTTAGGGAGTCGTAAACAAAATGAATACTGTCTTGCACGAGACTGCGATCCGCATAGGCCAGTGTCGCCCTTGAATCAATCAACACGGTCGACAATACGCCTTGCGACCTCAGCTGCGAGAGCACCAGATTACCGGCGTAGTCCGCTCCGGCCACGAGTAACAGCACCGTATTTTGTGGTAGAGCTGCTTGCTGCCACAACGTCTCGCATTCGGCGAGATACGGCGACTGCCAATCGGCGTCACCCAAAGGCTGGCGCTGCGGCCAATCTGTCAATATCTCTTTGGCATCCATACGCAAAATACCCGCTCTCGAAGTCAGTGCGATGACCCGCGGGGGAGAACTGCTCCGTCCCCGAGACACCTAAAATTTACCAACTCAGCTTATCGGCCAAATATTTAATGCCGGTGACAAGCGCGTGTCATCGGGGATTCACAGATTTGTGATCCTATTACCTTAAATGTATTTATATCCGGAGGTTTCAAGTGCGTGATCTTTCGTCTACCGCCGCACCCGTCGCAGATGACACCGCGGCATCTCCCGACTTCGACAGCGTACTCACGGCGCGCTTGTCGCGCCGTAACCTACTCAAAGGCAGTCTCGCAACGGCGGCAGCAACTTATCTGGGTGGCAGCCTGAGCCTGTCAGCCAGCGGTAATGTGCAAGCCGCTGCGCGCGCACTGAAACTCAATTTTCAGGCGATACCTAAAAGTATCGATGACAAAATCACGATTGCTAATGGCTATCAATGGCAGGTGCTGTTGGCCACGGGCGATCCGCTGGCAGCCGATCTTCCGGCATATGCCAACGATGGCAGTGATGAAGCCGGCAGCTTTACCCGGCGTGCGGGTGATCATCACGACGGTATGCACTTCTTCGGCATGGACAAAGCAGCACGCTGGGATGCACAGCGTTCGGAGCGTGGCATGCTCTGCATTAACCAGGAAGCCGTCACCGCCGCATTTCTGCATCCGCAGGGAGAGACCATTGCCGACGGCAAGCGGATATCGGAAGACGAGGTCATGAAAGAGATGCTGGCGCATGGTGTATCGATTGTCGAAGTGCGCCGACATCAGGGTAGTTACGTCACACAACTGGATTCGCCACTGAACCGCCGCATTACGCCCTTTACGGACATGGAACTCACCGGCCCGGCAGCGCGCAGTCCGCAACTGATCACAAAGTACTCCATCACAGGCACGCGAACCCGCGGCACGATCGCCAATTGCGCGAATGGTCACACGCCCTGGGGCACCTACCTGACCTGTGAAGAAAACTGGGCAGGATTTTTCAAGCGCAGCGAATCCGATAATGCCAAACGCAGCGTCAAAGAGTTGGCTGCTCTGCGTCGTTATGGCATTGAGGGCAAAGGGAAGCATTTGTGGGCCAGCGTACAACCCGACACAGCAGACCAGCGATTCGGTCGCTGGCACGCCGCCGTCACGGGTACCTCTGCCAATGGCAGCGATGACTTCCGCAACGCGGCTAATACCTTTGGCTGGGTGGTTGAAATCGATCCTTTTTCACCCACCGCCAGCCCTAAAAAACGAACAGCATTGGGCCGTTTCGCGCATGAGGGTGCATGGCCCGGCCCAGTCATTCCCGGACAACCTCTGGTCTGGTACATGGGCTGCGATGCACGCAATGAATACATCTACAAATACGTCTCCACCGCCGTGTGGGATCCCAGTGATGCCAAGCGTGGAGCCGCTGCTGGCGACAAATATCTAAACGAAGGCAAGCTCTACGCCGCACGTTTCAATGCCGACGGTACGGGCGAGTGGCTGGAACTCAAGTTCGGCTTGAATAATATCGACGGCAATTACGCTAAATACGCATTCAGCGATCAGGCAGATGTGCTGATCAATGCGCGTCTCGCCGCCGATGCAGCGGGTGCTACGCGCATGGACCGTCCTGAATGGGGCGCCGTCAATCCACACAATGGCGAGGTCTATATGACCCTGACCTACAATCCCTCGCGCGCGCTCGATCAGATCGATGCAGCTAATCCGCGCGTCTACACCGACACGCATGCGGGCGACGCCGGTAAAAGTAAAGGCAAAGGAAATGGCAAGGGTAACGTCAATGGCCATATCATCCGCTGGGCCGAAAACGATGGCCGGGTCGCTGCGACAAAATTTCAGTGGGATGTCTTTCTGTTTGCTGCGCGCTCAAGCGCAGATCCTCAACATATCAATTTATCCGGACTGACCGCCGACAATGACTTCTCCAGCCCGGACGGTCTGTGGTTTGCACGTAGCGGTTTGCTCTGGATAGAGACGGATGATCATGCGTATCGCGATGCCAGTAACTGTATGCTGTTAGCCGCCCTACCCGGCAAGGTCGGTGACGGTGGTACACGCACCATCGTGAATCGCGAAGAAGATAAAGAGCGCTCCATGACAACGCACATCGGCAAAGCGCCGGAGGCATCTACCCTGAGCCGCTTTCTGGTGGGGCCTGTCGATTGCGAAATCACTGGATTGGCCGAATCGCCTGACGGACGCGCATTGTTCATCAACGTTCAGCATCCGGGCG
>CAMBJI010000184.1 GCA_945867725.1 Bordetella parapertussis | reverse complement strand
GCAATGTTGACCTCCCCCAAGGTTATCAAAGTGTCGATGAAGTAGTCTTAATCGTAGTCCCTCAATAAGAAGAAACTCTCTTTTGGGCTGTGTCTAATGACACAGCCTTTTTTTATTGGCTTACTAAGGTTTTTGTTGAAAGTCGGCCTGTCCTGGTATGCGCGCGGATTCTTTCGAGACAACAAAAGCAATAACCTCTTCTACGCAGTCGACAGCCCAGCCCGGATATTGCCTGTAAGTTAAACCGAGTGATCGCAGATTTCGGACCCAGCCGACTCGATCATTCCAAGAACGTTTCTGAAGCACTTCAGATAGGCCTGGCCTGCAAGCGTGAGGGAAATCCTGCGTGTCGCGCGCTCCATCAATTTCACGCGCAGCCGTCGTTCAAGGCTGGAGATCGAGCGGGTCACCGCACGAGTGCCCACACCTAGTTGCGTCGCAGCTTGGGAAAACTGCTGGATTAGGCAGTCTTGACAACGCTTTCATTGACAGAATCCTATCCATAGCGACTCAGGAAGCGTTGACTGAATCAAATCGGCCATGTCTGCGCGAACGTCGCATCGCGAAAATCGCTGGCCCAACAAAAGTATGCAGAAGCTGTGTCGTGACGTCGCTCCGATACGGCGGTACTGCAGGCAGTACCGCTTGCACTCTCGGCACACGAATACAAACGCCACTCCTTCAAGCGGCCTGACGAGACAGGTGCTTACTCAGCACCGTCCTGGCTGCAGTGTGCTTATTTCAAAGCCAATATGTACTCGGCCATCGTGAGTGCATCAGCTTTCGATACTTGCTTCTGAGGCGGCATCATGTCCTCACCCCAAACACCGGTGCCACCTGCCCTGATCTTTGCGGCCAATTTTTTCGCGGCGCCAGGCTCATCGGCATATTTCTCCGCCACTTCAATGAGTTGCGGACCGTATTTGCGCTTGTCGATCATGTGACAGGCAGTACAGTTATTACGCTGAAGTAAAACTTTGAGTTTTTCGGTATCAGCGTGCACGACCTTCGCGGAGCAGAACAGGCCAAAAAATAAAAGCATTGCGCTAAGGCGTTTCATTAAATGTCTCCAACCGTATGTACTCATTAAAAATTCAGCTTCATCCCGGATCATAAAAAACGCGCTACCTCTCGGCAGCGCGTTTCTTGACTACAACTGCTTAGTTCGCAGGCGTAACTTTGTAGATCATGCCGCTTGCTTCGTCGGCCACATACAGGTTGCCCTGGTGGTCGAGCGAGAGGTGACGGAAACGACCTGCAAAGGTTGGCCAGAGCAGTTCTTCGCGCTTGGCTTTCTTGCCATCCTTGGAGATGTCGAGGATGTCGATACGGTTACCCGTTGGCGTGCCGTGGATACCGATACCAGCGTAACCCACTGCCAGACGGCCTTCCCAATTCTTCCACTGCTTGCCAACCAGCCAGACGCTGCCGCACATACCTTGGGACAAACCATTGTTGTTCCATGCGGGTTTCATTGCGTTTGGATACGCCTTCAAGTCGGTCATAGGCATGAACGCTGAACGCTCTTTTGGAGACACTGCGCCCATCTGGTTAGGCGAGTAGCCGCAGTAGCCATCTGGACATGCTGGACGACCGTTTACGTTGTCACGTGGATCCCAGCCGCCATTGCCACCGTTTTCCAACTTGGTGACTTCGTCGCTGTGCCATGGACCGTTTTCCGATGTATACGGCTCATTGGTGCCTGGACGGAAGGAGATGCCCTGAGGATTACGGTGGCCGTAGGTGAAGATTCGTGCATCGAAACCTGCTGGTGCCTTGTTGCCAGGTGCAGCTTTGCCATCGCGGTCAACACGCAGGATCTTGCCGCGCAGTTCGGTTGGGCTTTGTGGGCCGGCACCGTTGTGGTTATCACCAATGGAGACGTACAGGAAGCCGTCAGCTGGGCTGAAACGGATACGGCCGCCGTTGTGCGCGCCAGGACCACCAAATGGGTGGTTCGACTTCTTTGGCTTGTAGCCGAGGTCATTGATGATTTCCGTGATGTCGGAGACGTCTGACATCGAAGAACCCACTTTCATACGCATCACGATGTTGTTGTAACCACCGTAAGTGCGGTTCGCGCCGCGCGAGCTGGAGTACAGATAGACGTAGCTGTTCGAAGCGAACTCAGGGTCAATAGCGACACCCTGAACGCCGGCTTGTCCATCGCAGAACAGATCGTCTTTAGTCTGTGAGAATCCGCTGGATCCACCAACGCCGAGCAGGTTTTTCACGTCGCCCGATGGCAGTCTGACTGACAGACCTTTGCACTTCTCAGTGAAGAACATCGTGCCATCCTTGAGGAAGGCCATGTCCCAGGGTGATTCTGCCTGTTGGAAATTGTCCGCTTGGACCTTCACTGCAGAAGCTGAACCTGCCGCAAGCAAAGCTGCAACGGCCAACGCAGTTGGAAAATAAGATAAGACAGCTTTTTTCATTTAATCTCCTGATTGAGTTATGGGGCAGCCTTGCATTGCGCGTTTCTTCGCCGCTGGCGTTTCCCAAAGTTAAACATCCATAGGCTGAGTTACAGCATATGAGAAACATGGGATAGCAAAGCAGTGTTGCGTACATTTGCCATCAAATGAAACTCTTGCAAATGTACAGGAAACCAAGACAAATTCAAGTAACAAAGTCACTTTATCTTTTGGGGAAATGAAAAATTTCTGTAATGCCGTGTGTACTGAAAATGTTTAATTAAGAAATTGATAACTTAAAAAACAGGAAGAGATTCGCGACAACAAATAGGCTAAAAAAAGCCGATGCAGCGCAAGATAAAGCGCTATTTGAAGCTTCGACAGGTAAGCACTTTTAGAACAGCAAAAGTGAACTGCGCGATCATCGTGAGGAAAATAGCAGATGCGGAAGTTTGTCCCGCGATCGGCGTAAATTGAGATGGGCGACTCTTGCCTTAATCGACCGCCGGGCTAGGTGCTGACCCGGAGACGGTATTGAGGTTTCGGCATCCAGTGATATCCGAAACCTCAATAAAAAATGGTAGAACTCCAGACTGATCAAGCAGCCTTTTGCAATACCACCTGATCCTGCGCATGTTGATCCAGTCCGGAAGGCGCGCGATGCTTGCGCCAGTACTCACTGGCTGCACCAACACCACTACCCGGCTGCACTTTGATGCCGCAATCAAGCATCGCCATCTCAGCGCCTGCAATACCCGACATGAGATGCACTTCGTTCATATCACCAAGGTGACCGATACGGAAGAGCTTGCCTGCGACTTTTGACAGACCTGCGCCCAGTGACACGTTGTAGCGCTTGTAAGCGCGCGAAATAACATCAGCGCCATTGATACCCTCAGGGACCATGACGGCTGAGACAGTATCGGAATACCACTTAGGGTCAGCAGCGCACAACTTCATGCCCCAACCCTGGGTGATCGCAGCACGTGCACCTTCAGCCAGATAATGATGACGCGCGATGATGTTATCGAGACCTTCTTCTTCGATCATTTTCAGTGACTCGACCAAACCGTACATCAGCGACAGCGCCGGCGTGTAAGGGAAGTAGCCGGTCTGATTCGACGCCAACATGTCTTGCAGATCGAAGTAGGCCCGCGGCAGTTTGGCTTGCGAATGCATATCAAGCGCTTTCTGGCTCGCGCACATGATGCCCAGACCGGCTGGCAACATCAGGCCTTTCTGCGAACCCGACACAGCCATGTCAACGCCCCAGTCATCGAAACGGAAATCAATCGAGCCCAGCGATGAAACGGCATCCACGAACAACAGCGCCGGATGTTTTGCATCATTGAGTACCTTGCGCACTGCGCCGATATCCGAGGTCACACCGGTGGCGGTTTCATTGTGGCAGGCAAGCACAGCCTTGATCTGATGTTGAGTATCCTTGCGCAGGATGTCTGCGTACTGCTCCAGCGGCACACCGGTGCCCCAATCGGCATCAACGATCTGCACATCGAGTCCGAACTTCTGGCACATCGCAATCCACAAATGACTGAACTGACCGAAGCGCGCAGCAAGGACTTTGTCACCGGGCGAGAGCGTGTTCGCTATCGCAGCTTCCCAGCAACCTGTACCGGACGATGGGAAAACAAAAGGTGTACCGTGCTCGGTACGAAAGACTTTTTTCAGACCCGGAAGGATGGTGCGGGTAAGTACCGGAAATGTCGGCGAGCGATGATCTTCCATCGAGACCATCATTGCGCGCAGAACGCGATCAGGCACGTTGGTAGGACCGGGTACAAACAGAAAATTACGACCAGCCATGTTGAGCTCCTTGTATTTATTAGAATTGGATTTTAGAGGACGATCTTTGCCGCCCTTTTCCATACTTGAAATTAGTTAAGTACGCGCGCCGTAGACCGGAAGTGGACGCACCAGCGCGGTGACTTTTTCACGCACCTCAGCAATGCGAGCCGCATCGTTGGGTGCTTCGAGCACATCAGCAATCAGATGCGCTGTCGCCCGCACTTCCTCTTCACGAAAACCGCGCGTGGTCATCGCAGGTGAGCCCAGACGAATACCACTCGTGATCATCGCTTTTTCCGGATCGTTAGGAATGCCGTTCTTGTTGCACGTAATATGCGCGAGGCCTAACGCTGCCTCGGCCGCTTTGCCCGTAATGCCTTTGGCACGCAAATCGACCAGCATCACGTGCGACTCGGTGCGGCCGCTGACGATACGCAGACCGCGCTCCACCAATGTCTCTGCGAGTACAGAAGCGTTTTTAATCACTTGCTGTTGATAATTTTTGAAGGCCGGTTGCAGCGCTTCTTGAAATGCAGCTGCCTTGCCAGCGATGACATGCATCAGCGGGCCACCCTGCAAGCCAGGGAAAATCGCGCTGTTGATTTTCTTTGCCATGTTTTCGTCATTCATCAGAATGATGCCGCCGCGTGGTCCGCGCAGGCTCTTGTGCGTGGTCGAGGTCACCACATCCGCATGTGGCACAGGATTCGGATAGACACCACCGGCAATCAGACCCGAGTAGTGCGCCATGTCCACCAAAAAGTACGCGCCTACAT
>CAMBJI010000183.1 GCA_945867725.1 Bordetella parapertussis | reverse complement strand
GTGTTGTTGGTGCTTGGCTGATTGCGCCATCGCCGAGCAGGCGAATTGAATGGTCGAGCGGATCATCAAGTCGCTCGAGCAAAGGATTATCCGTCAGCATTTGCTCCAACTCCTGATGCAGTTCCAGCGTAGACAACTGCAGCAATCGTATGGATTGTTGTAGCTGCGGCGTTAACGCTAGATGCTGTGAAACGCGGAGCTGTAGGGTCTGCTTCATTGAGGCTCGCCCTTACCTGCGGAAATTTTCACCGAGATACACTCGGCGAACTGACTCATTGGCGATGATCTCGTCCGGACTGCCCGAGGCCAGTACCGAGCCCTGATTGATGATGTAGGCACGATCGCAAATGTCCAAGGTCTCGCGCACATTGTGGTCCGTGATCAGCACACCAATGCCGCGCGCTTTGAGAAAGCGGACGATACGCTGAATTTCGATCACCGCAATTGGGTCCACGCCAGCAAAGGGTTCATCAAGCAAGATAAAGCGCGGGTTGGTTGCCAATGCGCGTGCAATTTCGACGCGGCGCCGTTCGCCACCCGATAGCGACAACGCCGGGTTTTGGCGCAGACTCTTGATTTGCAATTCTTCCAACAAAGTATCGAGTCTCTTGTCGATTTCCTCGCGCGAGAGCGGTTTGCCGTCGGACTTTTGTAACTCCAGCACAGCGCGAATATTATCTTCGACTGACAGCTTTCGAAAAACGGACGCTTCCTGCGGTAGGTAAGAGAGACCACGCTCGGCACGGCGATGTATCGGGAGGTTGGAGATGCGCTCGCCATCCAGCAGGATTTCGCCGGCCTCTGATGGCACTAGTCCGACAATCATGTAAAACGACGTGGTCTTGCCCGCGCCATTGGGGCCAAGAAGGCCGATCACTTCACCGCTGACGACCTCAATGGATACATCTTTCACGACACGACGCACACCGTAGCTCTTCTGCAGGCTGCGTACGCTCAGGGTGCTGGAAGCGCTTTGAGTCATTGTCTTATTTTTCTGCGTTGCGTGGCTGGATCACGACGCGCACTCTGCCGGTTCCCGGCTTGCTTTCGCCACTGGTGGAGTTGGTGACGGTGTAAAACTCGGTTCTGCTGTCGTAGGACACGAACTCACCTTCGACTTCATCGGTGATCTTGCCTGCTTCCGTCATTTTTATTTTTGCGTTCTTGAATAGTTTGGCAATTTCGGTTTTAGTGTCGTATTCAATACGATCTGAAGCGCTGCCATCAATCCACATATCTTTGCCACCATCGCGCTTTTGCCGAAACTTGGTAACGCTACCGGGTGCTGCGTACAGCGTTGCAAACTGGTTGCCTGCTGCATCCTTGCGCACCGTCATTTTTTCGGCGTGCATAATCAGCGTGCCGCGTGTCAGCACGACGTTGCCAGTGAAGACATTGGTCTGTTTGGCTTCATCGTAGGTTCCGTTATTGGCTTCTACCTGCGTAGGTTTGTCGAAATCCGCTTTTTCTGCGTGGGCTGCCTGCAGCATCACGGCAGCCATGAGCGCTGTAAAGCTTGATCGGATTATGTGAGATAAGAAATTATTTTTCATCGCGTTCTTCCTTGAATTCGGATGCGTGTTACGTGCTACTTGCCTATGGTTTTTTGGGTGGTTGATAAATCCCATTGACCCTGCTCTCCAGAGTCAGCTGACGTGTTGCATTATTGACGAGCATGCCGGTACCTGACATACGCATGCTGCCAACGCGAATGTCAACGTGGCGGTCCGTTTTTACAATATCTTTTTTCGGCAGTACCAGCATGTAGTCGGATGTTACTGTCAGCGGCTCGTCGCCTCGAGTTTGTGGGCGCTCGAGAATGACGTTATCGATTAATTTCAGTTCGGTATGGTCGCCGTTAATATTGGCAGTCTCTGCGCGTACCGTGGTCGGCGGGCGGGCAGATGAAAAGTTGCGGACCACGGGCTTGTCAATAACGCTGCGCTTGTCGGCGGGGTAATGCGTCATTTTTACGCCTTCAATGATGTACTCCACCCGGCCACTGGCATCTACTTTCGAATAGGTAAAGTTCTCCACGAAATAATCGGGCTCTGTTCGCCCGCTTTGCGGT
Source organism: Bordetella parapertussis (assembly GCA_945867725.1). Taxonomy (GTDB): domain Bacteria; phylum Pseudomonadota; class Gammaproteobacteria; order Burkholderiales; family Burkholderiaceae_D; genus Pernthalerella. The sequence continues at coordinate 2,963 of CAMBJI010000183.1, read as the reverse complement.
GTCGTTTTCACTGCGGATTGTTGACTGAGTTGGACCAGCCAGAAGCTGCCGGCTGCCAGCAGCGTGACGGCACCTAGAAGCACCAGGGCCGGTATACGCTGATGGACGCGGCTCGTCATACCAAGTACGGCGCCAATGCCGCTTGATAGTTATCTTGCGCACGCAAAATGAAATCGCACACTTCGCGTACCGCACCAAGGCCACCACCCGCTTGTGCCACGTAGTGCGCACGGGACCGCACTTCCTCATGACCATTCGGTACGCTGGCGGCAAATACGACACGGGTCATGACGGGCAGATCAATGACATCGTCTCCCATGAAGCCGCAATCCTGTGCGGTCAGTCCGGTCTCGGCGAGCAGCGTTTCGAACGCCGAGCGCTTGTCATGGACGCCTTGCATTACGATGCTGATACCTAGATCTGCGGCGCGCTTTGCCACGATCGATGATTGCCGGGCGCTGATGATGGCGGTTTTGACGCCTGATTGCTGCAGTAGCTTGATGCCATGACCATCCAGCACATTGAATGTCTTCAGTATTTCGCCATCACTGCCATAACGAAGGCGCCCATCGGTCAGCACGCCCTCGACATCAAAGACCATCAGTCTGACTTGTTTGGCGCGCTCTGCCGCTGTGGATTTTTGGCTTGCCTGCATCAGATCACCTTGGCGCGCGTCAGGTCATGAATATGCAACGCCCCCACCAGTCGGCCATCGGTATCCGCCACCAGCACTTGATTGATTCTGTGGGATTCCATCAGGTCTACGGCTTCGACTGCCAACTGTTCCGGATGCACTCGACGCGGGTGCTTGTACATCAGGTCACCGATCGCCGTGCGCGAAAAATCTTTGCCCTGCTCAATCAGGCGACGCAAGTCACCGTCAGTAAAAATTCCTACCACGCGAAACGCATCGTCGACGACGGCCGTCATCGCCATGCCTTTGCGGGTGACTTCAATCAGTGCTTCCGGCAGGCTCATTTCCGGGCGCACGGCGGGAATGTCGTCTCCGGTGCGCATGACATCGCGTACATGGGTGAGCAGGCGCCTGCCGAGCGCACCGCCGGGATGGGATCGGGCAAAATCCTCTTCCCGGAAACCGCGAGCATCCAGTAAAGCGACCGCCAGCGCATCGCCCAGGGCCAGAGTAGCGGTGGTACTTGCGGTTGGCGCGAGATTCAGCGGGCAGGCCTCGCGGGCAACGGCGACGTTGAGATGGACATCGGCAAGCTTTGCCAGCGGCGACTGGGGATTGCCTGTCATAGAAATCAGCTTGGCGCCCATGCGCTTGACCACAGGCAGGATGGCCATGAGCTCATCAGATTGCCCGGAATAAGAGATGGCGATCATGGCATCGGCCTCCGTCACCATGCCTAAATCGCCGTGAGCTGCCTCGGCGGGGTGAACAAAGAGCGCCGGGGTGCCGGTTGAGGCGAGGGTGGCGGCAATCTTGCGCGCGATATGCCCCGACTTTCCCATGCCGGAGACAGCGACCCTGCCCGTGCAGCTCAGCAGCAGGGCTGTGGCCCTTGCAAAGGGGTCATCGGCAGATTCGGTCAGCCGATGCATCACCGCGAGGACAGCGTCGGCCTCGATTTGTAGGGTTTCCTTCGCAAGTTTCAACGCGCGTAATGCAGCGACGTTGTCAAATTGATGCGAAGAATTTTGTTCATGCGGTAAACTCATACGCAAAGTATAGCCCAAGATCTAAAGCAAAAAACCTGCCAGACGCAAGAAAACCTTGCCGGGCGGTGGCTTGCTGCAGATTCCGTTTATATAACGCTGATGGTAATTTGCGGCCTGGCCCACACCCTATGTATTCAGCCCTTGAACTTACCCTGATCCTGCTCGTTGCCGCGGTGCTCGGGGTGGTCGCATTCCGCATGATGCATTTGCCACCTATGTTGGGCTATTTATCGGTGGGAATTCTGATTGGCCCGCATGCCTTGGGTCTAGCATCGAATAGTCCTGCGACGCACATGCTGGCCGAGTTCGGTGTGGTCTTCCTGATGTTTTCCATCGGCCTCGAGTTCTCCCTGCCCAAACTTAAGTCCATGCGACGAAATGTGTTCGGTCTGGGTATGGCGCAAGTGGTAGTCACCATTCTTGTCACGATGTTGTGCGGCGGTTTGCTCGCCCAATTTTTGCCGAAGGTCTTCGATATTGGTTGGAGCGCCTCGTTTGCTCTCGGCGGCGCGCTGTCCATGTCTTCCACGGCTATCGTGCTCAAACTCCTGACAGAAAAACTCGAACTTGAAAGCGAACACGGACGCCGGATCACCAGCATCCTGTTGTTTCAGGATCTGGCGGTCGTGCCTTTGCTGATCCTGGTTCCTGCGCTCGCGAATCCCGGTGCGGACATTGTTGAGGATCTTGCCTGGGCCGGACTCAAGGCCGTCTTCGTGCTCACTTTACTGCTCACGTTCGGACAGGTATTGCTGCGCCGTTGGTTCCGCATTGTTGTTCAGCGACGCTCGCAAGAACTCTTCATGCTTAACCTACTGTTGATCACCCTGGGTGCTGCCTGGATCACCGAGATTGCGGGGCTGTCGCTCGCCTTGGGTGCATTCATCGCTGGCATGCTGATCTCCGAGACTGAGTATCGACTTCAGGTGGAAGAAGATATCAAGCCATTCCGCGACGTGTTACTTGGATTATTTTTTATCACCGTTGGCATGTTGCTCGATATGCGGCTGGTGATTGAGAACTGGTTGCTGGTGCTGGTGCTGCTGACAGTGCCCTTGCTTATTAAGTTTAGCCTGATCGCGCTGCTTGCCAGAGTGTTTGGTGCCTCCCCGGGTATTGCGCTGCGCACCGGCTTGGGTCTGGCACAGGGTGGTGAGTTCGGTTTTGTGCTGCTGAATCAGGCAGGTGCTCTCGGGCTGGTCGATCCGAATTTGGTGCAGTTGATACTGGCAGCCGTGGTCTTGTCGATGCTCGCCACACCATTTATTTTCGCCAACGCT
>CAMBJI010000182.1 GCA_945867725.1 Bordetella parapertussis | reverse complement strand
TATGCTGGGAATCAGCCTCAAGACGCTCTACAACCGTATTGAAGAATATGGTCGTGATGAAAAAAAATCTGGCGACCCTGTTTTAAGCTCCTTGGGGAATCTCCGCACTAGCGTTGCCAAATTTCGACCGTGGCCTTCTCAATTAACTGGCGATCACGGATCAAGAGCCCTGCACGGACTTGGGCATGTTTAATGCTTGATATCAGAGGTCACATGAAGATTATCAATGGTGTGTTATTACCCAAATGAATTTGAAAGGTACCAAATCACTTTTCTCTAAAATATTTTTCCTTGTGAGTGCAATCCTTTTTATTGGCATGCGCAGGAAAATTATTGCAACGTATTACGGCTAGATTTCAATTCATGTACTTCAACTCAGTAAGGAGACCTACCCATGGCAACCATTCATATTGAGAGTAGCCCGGGTTTTCCGGGCGAAACAATGACCTCCGAGAAAAACATTCTTCGTCGTCCATTGTTTCCTGCGATTCGATGGGGCGCAGTCTTAGCGGGTGTGGCGGTGGGCGTTTCGGTGCAACTTGTACTGACCTTGCTGGGTATCGCTAGCGGCCTGTCATTGAGTAGCGTCTCTGCCATTGAAGGCCCAGCGACAGGCGCATTGGTTTGGGCTGGTTTGTCGATGCTGATTGCGGCTTTGATTGGTACCTATGTGGCTGGGCGCATGTCTGGTCTTAAGCGGAAAACGGATGGCGTACTTCATGGTGCGGTCACTTGGGCCGTCACCACACTGCTTTTTGTTTTTCTCGCGACATCAGCAGGCGGTTCATTGTTGTCGGGCTTGTTCTCTAGTTTGAATCCTGGCATCACGGGAGCGCAGGGCAGCAGTATCACCAGCTTGATCAATCGCCAGATGGGTACCAGTATGAGTTCTGAATCACTCAGCACGCTGCAAGCGCATATCAGTGCAGGTCGTCGTGATCAGGCCATCAATTACATGAGCAGCACGATGGGTGTGCAACGCGATCGTGCTGCCGGCATTGTGGATCAAGCGCTGATTGTGTCCGGATCACCCGAGCAGGCATCCCCCGCAGGGCGTGAAGCGGCTAACCGTGCGATTCAGCGCGCAGGTACCGCTGCCTGGATTGCCTTTGGTGCCGTCGCGCTGGCCTTTGCGCTAAGTCTGCTGGGTGGTGCACTCGGCGCCATGGGTGCGCGACGAACCACTTGGACTGAGACCACAGAAGGCACGACGATGAGGCGAACCGAGTCAGGGATATTGTGAGCTCGTCATGACTTGTCAAGATCACAGCTAAGGGTATGAAAGCGCTGTTGAGAACGCAGGCTATGGGAAGCAATTATGGTGACGACATCGAATGACACGACGTAGCCAAATGGATGTGATGCGAGAAAGCGCTTTAACCTTATGACAGCCGACCAATCTTCAGCGACTGAATTGCTGCGCTCTTGTCCGGTGGTCACGGCCACTGGACAGGCGATCGGACGAGTGCGCTCAGTTCTAGTGGATGCTCGTAGTCGTCAACTTCGCTTTGTGACTGTGATTCCTAATAACAGCGAGGCTACGGTCACTATTCCCTGGCAAGTGCTTTACTTCGATTCAGATTTGGTGCGACTGGTCTTTTACACCTTCAGTTGATGGATGCTTGGCCGCTTCCTCATCATGAGTGGCAGAAGATATTTCAGATCTGATTGTGTTTTGTGTCAGATCAATAGGGTGTCATGAGATGCGACCTCGAATTAATTGGCCAAGATGGACCATGCTGCCAACGACATTGGTGTTCGCTGCGATTTTTTCAGGCTTTGGTATGTCTGCTGAACGAATGCCTGTCGGCGGCAAAGCATTGAAAAACGCTTTGCAACAAGCTGTTTTTCGTTTCGATACTCGAATTGTATTTTCATGTGAAGAATTTACACGCGAAATGCTAGCTCGACCCTTAGTGAATATGACCAAGCAGATTGAAGCTCAATGGGAACGCATGAAAACCGAGTCGCGCGTGAGTCGCTCCTCGGTTCATGCGGCCCCTGAATGTCTGGTGCAGGCGGGACTGATGGTACTTTGAAATCGCCCTTACTTTCCTTGTTGCGGTGTTGACTCCGGTTTGGGCTTAGCTGCATCCTGCACGCGTTCTCCGCCGCGTTCGACGTCCTTCCCGAATCCGCGCATTGTGTTACAGCCAGAAATACTCAAGCCACTGATGATTAAAGCTGTCAGGCTTAACAATGTGATGAACTTACGCATAAGGTTTCCTTCCGTTGGGGTGAGTTTGATTCGTTGTCTCGCGGCGCATCCAACGCCAGGCATTGCCGACCATGCTGGCGGTCGTTTGCATTTGCCGGGGATCTTTCAGCAAGAGCATCATCGTGCCTGCGATAGATTTCAGGATGCCTGGGGGTTTGCTTGATCCAGGTGTGCGCATGACAGCCTTCGAGCGAGGTTGATTGCGTCGGATCAGGCGTGGCCCCAGCCACACCAGCAGCGTGACGCTGGCGGCAACCTGTACGGGGTGATCCAGCAGCCACTTCCCGAGTCGGTTGTGGTGCGGTGATTTAGCGTGACCGATGGATTGCCTAGTGGTACTTGCTGTTTGACGATCTCTGCTCTCGCCGCTCAGCATACGACGATAAAGGTTGCGTCTGGCTTCGATCTGTTCTAGCAGTGCACGACGTTCTTCTTCAAGCGATACTCTCATAAGCTTTCCCTGACCAATGCTACGTCGCGTTTGATTTCGTCGCGCAAGGTATTCATGCCCGTAGCACGGCCAGCATGCTGTCGGGCCAGAGATATACCTGCACTTGCAGTGGCCGCGTAGAGAACCACCACCATCCATGCGGCCGTATTGCGGTAATCGCTGTCCCAGAAAGTCACAATGATTGCAACACCTGAAAAGAGCAGCATGAAGAAAACAGACATCGAAGCCAGAATGTAACCTGCCAGTTGCGAACCAAGCTCGCGTCCCTGAAGTTTCAATTCAATTTGCAGAAGCGCAAGGTAGTCACCCAATCTTTCCATGGCAATGACAGAGAGTTGCTTTGAATTTTGCAGTGCTTTCAGCATTAGCTTCTCCAAGCTCCGGTTGAGTGTCCTGTGTAATCTGGCTTTCAGTCACGGCGAAGGAGGGCGCCGATTACCAGTCCCATGCCCGCCGCCACCAACACAGATTGCAAGGGACGCTCCCGAACATAGTCCGCCGTTACGTCGCGACCCTGGCTCAATTGCCGGGTCGCTTGCTCTGCGATACCTTTGGCAGCGTGTCGCATTGAAGAAAAACTCGTCATGATGCGATCACGGGCCTCACGCAATTCGCTCTCGCTCAAGGTCGAAGCGTGCAACATCAAGGTATCAAGATCGTTTTTCAGATTAGATAACTCTTCCCGTAGACCTGAAGCCTGACAGCTACGGATATCTGGACGCCTACCTGAAGTATCAGTTGATCTGTTCGGGATTTCGGTTTCCATGAATCTCTCCATTCAGTTAGGGTGCACTGGCATGCCAGTCGGTGTATCGGCCGAATAAAGCCAGCCAAAGGAAAGCTTTGCAAGCTACGTGCCAGAACCGAGGTCTGCTGTTACTGCGCTGGCGCGCGACGCCGGTCCGAGTTCACGGAAATATTTACGTGTAAGTGGTGCATAAATCGGTAGGGATGGGTAAGGCTGCAATCTGGGTATGGACAGTGGCTACTTTCCCGGGCTGTAGACCTAGGGTCAGCACTGCCGACCGGCTCTTTGACCTATCCGTTATCCAGAAGGCACGCTAGCAATGAGCCTCATGCTAAGATTGCTGCCGCTAAAGCGGCGTAACAACGCGCTACCATTTTCATGTTGAAATCAATAAATATAAGGAGATGATTTTGAAACTCAGGAATCCTACTCGCGCACTGGTCGCCGTATCGGCACTGGCCTCGGTGTTTACTTTGACCTCATGCCAGAAGGCTGACAACGCCAGCAGTGGTGATGGTGATACCGTAAAGATTGGTTTCATCACCGATATGTCCGGTGTCTATGCTGACGTCGATGGCCCGGCAGGTGCAGAAGCCATCAAGATGGCGATTGCGGATTTTGGTGACAAGGTCAACGGTAAGAAAATTGAATTCATTTCTGCAGATCATCAAAACAAAGCAGACATCGCAGCCAGCAAGGCGCGCGAGTGGTTCGACCAGCAAGGTGTGGATTTGCTGATCGGCGGTACCAACTCCGCGACGAGTTTGGCTATGGCCAAAGTTGCTGCAGAAAAGAAAAAACCCTTCATCGCCATCGGTGCTGGCACATCGCGCCTGACAAATGAAGAATGCACGCCCTATACCATCCACTATGCGTATGACACAGCGGCTGTGGCTCGCGGCACGTCCGGTGCGCTGGTTCAGCAAGGTCAAAAAGATTGGTTCTTCCTGACTGCAGACTATGTGTTTGGCATGTCGCTAGAAAAAGATGCGTCGGACGTTGTGACAAAAAGCGGTGGTCGGGTGCTGGGTTCGGTACGTCATCCACTTGCGGCATCGGACTTCTCATCGTTCTTGCTGCAGGCTGAAAAATCCAAGGCACAGGTGTTGGGACTGGCTAACGCAGGTGGTGATACGGTCAATTCGATTAAGGCTGCTGCTGAGTTCGGCATCAATAAAAAGATGAAGCTCGCCGGCTTGCTGATGTTCGTCAATGATGTGCATGCGCTGGGACTCGATCTCACGCAGGGCATGTATCTGACGGACGGATGGTACTGGGACACCAACGAAGAGTCGCGTGCCTGGTCGAAAAAGTTCATGGATAAAAACAAAAAAGCGCCTTCCATGCTTCACGCGGCCGATTACTCAGCAGCGACGTTCTATCTGAATGCGGTCAAGGCACTGGGTAACGAAGATGGCGATAAGGTGATGGAAAAATTGAAGTCAACTCCTATCAATGATTTCTTTACCAAGAACGGTATCGTGCGCCCTGATGGTCGCATGGTGCATGACATGACGCTCATGCAGGTGAAGTCCCCCGCTGAATCCAAGTACGCTTGGGATTATTACAAGCCGGTTCAAGTGATTCCGGGTGATAAGGCTTTCATGACGAAAGAAGAGACCAAGTGCGCGCTCT
>CAMBJI010000181.1 GCA_945867725.1 Bordetella parapertussis | reverse complement strand
TTTCAAGCGTAACCCGCTCCCGTTTGTGCCCCGACTGATTGCCGCTGCTGCATTTTCATTGTGTGCAGGGCAGGCGCTGGCACTCGATCCATTTACGGTCACTGATATCCGTGTCGAAGGCATTCAGCGTACCGAAGCCGGCACGGTATTCAGCTATCTGCCCGTACGCGTCGGTGACACCTTCAATGATGAAAAAGCGGCAGCGGCCATCAAGGCCTTGTATGCCACTGGTTTTTTCAAAGACGTTCGTATCGAAGCTGACGGTAGTGTGCTCGTGGTGCTGCTGGAAGAGCGGCCGGCAATTGCGAGCGTTGATTTCACCGGCATCAAGGAATTTGACAAGGCCCAGCTGACCAAATCACTCAAAGAGCTGGGATTGGGTGAATCCCGTATTCTCGATCGATCGCTGGTCGATCGTGCCGAACAAGAACTCAAGCGCCAATACCTGACGCGCGGTTTGTATGGCGTGAAGATCACCACGACCGTTACCCCGATCGAGCGAAACCGCGTGAATGTGACCTTTGCTGTGGACGAGGGTGAGGTTGCGCGGATCAAGCAAATCAATGTCGTCGGCAACAAGGCTTTTTCCGAAAAAGAATTACGGGATCAGATCAAGCTCTCGACCTCAGGGTGGTTTACTTGGTACAGCAAGGCTGACCAGTATTCCAAGCAAAAGCTTGCAGGTGATATCGAAACCCTGCGATCTTTCTATTTGAATCGTGGTTACCTGGAGATGCAGGTCGAATCCACACAGGTATCGATCACGCCTGACAAAAAAGATATCTACGTTACTGTCAATATTAATGAGGGTGCGAAGTTCACCATCGCAGGTATCAAGCTCGAAGGCGAAATGCTGGGGCGCGAAAAGGAATTTGAAGCGCTGATCAGTCTCAAGCCGGGCGATGCCTATTCGGGCGAAAAAATGACCGAAAGCACGCGCAAGATTTCCGAGCGTATGGGCGTCTTTGGTTATGCGTTTGCGAACGTGAACGCCAGTCCGCAAATTAATCGCGAAAAAAACGAAGTCAGTTTCACTGTGTTTGTGGATCCAGGGAAGCGCGTTTACGTGCGACGAATCAATATCGGTGGCAATGACCGTACCCGCGACGAAGTCATTCGCCGTGAATTCAGGCAGTTCGAAAGTTCATGGTACGACGGCGACAGAATTCGCCTCTCGAAAGACCGTATGGGACGGTTAGGGTTCTTTACTGATACGACCGTTGATACGGTTGACATACCCGGCACGCCCGATCAAGTGGATCTGAATGTGAACGTGGTCGAGAAGCCCACGGGTAGCGTGATGGTGGGTGCTGGTTTTTCCAGTAGCGAGAAAATTACTTTGACGGGCTCGATCAATCAAGCCAATGCTTTTGGTAGTGGTAACAACATCGGTATCACTGTTAATACCAGCCGGATTTTCCGTACCATATCGCTGTCGCATACCAATCCTTACTTCACTGATGATGGCGTGAGTCGTACCGTGGAAGTGTTCCTTCGGACCACGCGCCCGCCCTTGTATTTGACAAATGTGGATTTCCGCGTTGAGTCGCGTGGCGGTAACGTGAGCTTTGGTATTCCTGTGTCTGAGCTCGACCGCGTATTTGTTGGTGCGGGTATCGAAAATACGCAGGTGCAAACTTTCTCCAACAGTCCGGAGCGGTATAAGACATTTGTGGACGATAACTCGGACAACACGTCAGGTATTGGCGCTGCAGAAACCACAGCCTACCCAGTAACCATGGCATGGCAGCGGGATAATCGAGACAGTGCACTGATTCCTACCAAGGGGCGTTTTCGGCGGGCCAACCTCGAAGTCTCGCCCGCAGGCAGTGCGCAGTACTATCGTTCGACCTATCAGGATCAGTACTTCATGCCGCTGTTTGGGTCCGTTACGCTGGCTGTCAATGGCGAGTTAAGCTACGGCTCTGGCCTGGGCGGCAAAACCTATCCGATTTTCAAAAACTACTACGCAGGTGGTATCGGTTCAGTTCGTGGATTTTTTGCAGGGTCGCTGTCGGTGGATGGCACTGGCACGAGTACCTCGTCGAGCCGCTACAACCTCCCCATTGGTGGTCAGGCCAGATTGATCATGAACGCAGAACTTCAGCTACCTTTTCCGGGCACTGGCGTTGATCGCAGCTTGCGCTGGTTTACGTTTCTCGACGCGGGTCAGGTGTTCAACCCGCAGGACGGTCAGCAATTAAGCTTGGTTGACCTGCGCTACAGTACGGGCCTGGGCATCAGCTGGATTTCCCCCGTTGGTCCGCTCAAACTTTCGCTGGGCTACCCACTCAATGCGCAGTCATTCGATAGAATTCAGCGGTTTCAGTTTCAGCTTGGCACCGGCTTTTGATATCCCGGTGGCATAATAATCATTTGGTTTGCGGAGAATAAATTGAGATCTGTACTCAAAAAGACAATACCCATGGCCGGTCTGCTCTTGGCACTCGGCTTGAGCTCGTGGGTTCAGGCTCAGGAAATCAAGATTGGTTTTGTCAGTATCGAGCGCATCCTGCGCGATTCGGCGCCCGCCAAGGCGGCATTCACCAAACTTGAGCAGGATTTTTCTAAGCGAGAGAAAGATCTCCAGGAACTCCAAAACAAACTCAAGGCGACTGCCGAAAAGAACACTCGCGACGATCCAGTGTTGTCTGACTCGGACAAAATGAAACGTCAGCGTGAATTTGCGGATATGGATCGCGAATTGCAGCGCAAACGGCGTGAGTTCAACGAAGACGTGTCGCAGCAAAAAAACGAACAACTCAATATCATCGTTGAAAAAGCCAACAAGGTGATCAAGCAGATTGCTGAGGCTGAAAAGTACGATATTTTGTTCCAGGAGCCTGTTGTCTATATCAGCCCGCGCGTCGACATTACCGACAAAGTGCTGAAAGCTCTTAACAAATAATTCAGGAACACCGCCATGAGCACTCGACTGGGCGATTTGGTCGGAAGCCTGGGCGGGGAGTTGATCGGCGACCCTGACATTGTCATCATCGGCATAGCGCCTCTGGACGCAGCTACCGCGTCGCACATCACCTTTCTGTCCAACCCAAAACTGCGCGCTCAGGCCTCTGCGACGCGTGCAGGGGCTTTAGTTTTGTCTTCGACAGATCATCCGATGGTATCTGCAGCTTACAAGGGCGTGTGCGTTGTTACACCGAATCCTTATGCGTGGTTCGCTCGCGCTGCGCAGTTCTTTGCCGCAGCGCAGGCACAGCCTGTGACGCCAGGAATTCATACGACCGCTAGTGTTCATCCCTCAGCGCAAATTGATGGCTCCAGCAGTATTGGTCAGCATGTCACTATTGAAGCGGGTGTCGTGATTGGTGAGCACTGCATCATTGGCGCCGGTTCATTCATTGGCCGCGATGCGCGTGTAGCTGCGCATACGCTGTTTCATCCGCGAGTGACGTTTCTCGCGTCCTGTGAAATCGGGATGCGCTGCATCGTGCATTCGGGCGCTGTGATCGGTGGCGATGGCTTTGGTTTTGCGGCTGATCAGGGCCACTGGATCAAAATTCCCCAGACCGGTCGTGTTCGTATCGGCGACGATGTCGAGATCGGTGCAAACACCACGATAGACCGTGGCGCGCTGGAGGATACGGTCATTGAAGAGGGTGTGAAACTCGATAATCAGATACAGATCGCGCACAACTGTGTGATTGGCGCACATACAGCGATGGCAGGCTGCGTGGGCGTCGCCGGCAGTGCAAAAATCGGTCGACACTGCACCTTTGGTGGGGCTGCGATGGTGCTGGGGCACTTGAGTATTGCTGACCATGTGCATGTCTCGTCGGGCAGTCTGGTGTCACGCTCTATCTCCGAGCCCGGGCAGTACACCGGCTTTTATCCGCTGGCGCGCAACGCTGACTGGGAAAAAACAGCAGCGGTTGTACGCCAACTTGATACTATGCGCGATCGCGTGCGCGAGTTGGAAAAACTCGTTAAGCATCTGACGGCAAAGCATGACTCCACTTCCTGAGAACAGGCATAAATTACAATGAAAAGCCTAGATATCAACCAAATCAAGCAATATCTTCCGCATCGTTACCCGCTCTTGCTGGTCGATCGCGTGCTGGACTGGGAGTCCGGGAAAAATATTACGGCGATCAAGAACGTTACGATCAACGAGGAATTTTTTGTAGGTCATTTTCCTCACAAACCTGTCATGCCGGGCGTACTTACCATCGAAGCGCTGGCGCAAACGTCTGCGTTACTGGCCTTTCTTACAATGGGCCAAAAGCCTGACGACAATGCGGTTGTTTATTTTATCGGTATTGACAACGCACGCTTCAAGCGACCCGTCGAGCCCGGCGATCAGTTAAAGATGCACGTCGAAATTCTTCGGCATACACGCGGCATCTGGAAATTTCATGCAAAGGCTATGGTTGACGATCAGCTGGTGGTCGAGGCGCAGCTGATGTGCACGATGCGCAGCATTAACGAACCTCCCTCAGTGGAGTAACTGATTATGGCGAAGATACATCCGACTGCCATTGTCGATTCAGCTGCCCAGCTTGAGGACGATGTCGAGATTGGTGCCTACACGCTGATTGGACCGGATGTTTCCATTGGCGCTGGCACACGGGTGGGGCCGCATGTCGTCATTGATGGCATCACGCAAATTGGTCGCGAGAATACGATTTATCAGTTTTCATCGATAGGCGCGCCGCCGCAAGATAAAAAATATGCAGGTGAGCCCACGCGGCTTGAAATCGGTGACCGCAATACGATTCGTGAATTCTGCACCTTCAATCGGGGTACGTCTCAGGACGTCGGCGTGACACGGCTCGGCAATGACAACTGGATCATGGCTTATGTCCATCTGGCACACGACTGCCAGATCGGCAACCATACGATTTTTGCGAACAATGCCCAGCTGGCCGGTCATGTGCATGTGGGTGACTGGGCGATCATGGGTGGTTTTTCGAATGTTCATCAATTTTGCAAGATCGGTGCACATGCGATGGTCGGCATGAGTACCAGCCTGACACAAGATGTGCCACCATTCGTCATCCTCTCGGGTAACCCGGCCGCGGCTCATGGCATCAA
>CAMBJI010000180.1 GCA_945867725.1 Bordetella parapertussis | reverse complement strand
GATTGATCCGGTGCGCATCGGTGGCGTATCGCTTGCTGGTGAGCCGGGTTCGGGTGGAGTGGTTCAGGTGGCTGGGTGGTCCATGCCCTCGGTGAACGCTTACTACTACCTGTTTCTGTTGCTATGCATTCTGACGGTGTTCATTTCGCAGCGACTGCAGCATTCGCGCCTCGGTCGTGCGTGGATCGCGATTCGCGAGGATGAGATCGCCGCTAAAGCGATGGGTATCCATGTACGCAATGTGAAGTTGCTGGCCTTTGCGATGGGTGCCGCGTTCGGGGGTGTGGCGGGCGCGATGTTTGGTGCGTTTCAAGGATTCATTTCGCCTGAATCTTTCACATTGACTGAATCGATTGCAGTACTAGCGATGGTGGTGCTGGGTGGCATAGGCCACATACCTGGCGTTATTCTGGGTGCAGTGTTGCTGGCAGCACTGCCGGAAATTTTGCGACACACCGTTGAGCCGATACAGATGACTTTGTTCGGACATATCTGGATCGAAGCTGAAGTATTACGTCAGCTCTTGTACGGACTGGCGCTGGTGCTGATCATGCTCGCGCGTCCTGCCGGTCTCTGGCCCTCGCCACGACAGGAAGATCGCCCCCTACCTGCATCGAATACGCAAACGGGTGCTGCATGAGCCGCGACACCTTGCTTCGTGTGACGGGTGTGGGCAAGCGATTCGGTGGCTTGCAGGCGCTGACCGATGTGAATCTCGCCATCACGCGCGGCGACATCCACGGTCTGATTGGTCCGAATGGCGCTGGCAAGACGACGTGCTTCAATGTGATCACCGGCCTCTATCAGCCGGATAGTGGTCAATTTGAGCTAGCAGGAAAACCTTACTCACCTTCTGCGCCGCATGCGGTCGCTCGTGCGGGTATTGCGCGCACATTTCAAAACATTCGGTTGGTTGGTGAGATGAGTTCGCTCGAGAATGTAATGGTGGGGCGGCACGTTCGCACGCATCAAGGCGTACTCGGTGCGATTTTTCGGCATCCGGCTGCGCGCGCAGAAGAGGCGCAGATTGTTGCTCATGCGCAGTCGCTGCTTGAATTTGTTGGGATTGCCCACCTTGCGAATCGCACTGCACGACATTTGTCTTACGGAGATCAGCGCCGGGTAGAGATTGCGCGCGCACTCGCCACCGAACCGGTGTTACTGGCGCTGGATGAACCGGCAGCCGGTATGAATGCTACAGAAAAATCCGAGTTGCGCGATCTGCTCATACGAATTCGTGACAAAGGTACCAGCCTCTTGCTGATCGAGCATGACGTCAAATTGATGATGGGTTTATGCGACCGCATCACCGTACTCGATTATGGCAAAGTAATTGCAGAGGGCACGCCCTCGGAAGTTCAGCAGAATCCGGCCGTGATTGCGGCTTATCTTGGCGTGGAGGCTGCATGAGCGAGACCGTGCAGCCCTTGCTCGAGGTTCGCTCCCTTGCCGTCGCTTTTGGTGGCATTGAAGCGGTCAAAGAGATTTCATTCAAGGTCATGCCGGGTGAGCTGGTCACGCTGATCGGCGCCAATGGCGCAGGCAAGACCACGACACTCAAAGCGATCACGGGTACTTTGCCATCGTCGCAGCGCAGTGGTGAGGTGCTCTATGCAGGGCAGCGTATCGATCAGCAGCAGGCTTTTGCCTTACCCGGGCTGGGGTTGGTGATGGTGCCTGAGGGCCGTGGTGTTTTTTCGCGCATGACCTTGCGTGAAAATTTGCTGATGGGGGCTTACACGCGCGACGATACTGTTCAGATCGAAGAAGATATCTCTCGTTGGTTCTCGGTATTCCCGCGTTTGAAAGAGCGTCAGTCACAACTGGCGGGCACACTCTCGGGTGGTGAGCAGCAGATGCTGGCGATGGCGCGTGCCTTGATGGGTCGACCCAAACTTCTTTTGCTGGATGAGCCCTCCATGGGTCTAGCGCCAATGATGGTCGCGCAGATTTTTGAGGTGATCAGAGACATTGCGCAGCAGGGCGTGACGATACTGCTGGTTGAACAAAATGTGCGACAAGCTTTGGCGGTTGCCCACCGCGGCTATGTGATGGAGAGCGGCCGTATCGTTTTGCAGGATACGGCCGATCAGCTTTTGAACGATGAGCGTGTCAGGGAAGCTTACCTAGGCGGCTGAATGCCCGGGGTTTAACGGTTATTACGTGCTACTACCGCTTCATAATGTCCGGCACCATCAAGGATGGTAGCGGTGCGCTGTCCTTCGCCAATGGATCGCACTGCCGACTTGCCATCAAGATCAGCGGTCACCATCCGAAAGCAAACATAACGATCTTTTTGCTGCCCAAAATAATCGTGATTGATCTGGTCGATCAGCCAGGATGTTAGTTTCGTATCCGAATGCAGTGCGTGACTAGTCTCGATTTCGTTTCCGCTTTTTTGCGCCAGTTGTTGCTTGTAGTGCGCGGCCATGTCGACGTGATTGCTGTGGTAATCGCCTGTCACATGCTGGAGCATGGAGATAATCAGGCAGTTATTGCTGTTGCCTGAGTTCGGTTTGACATCAAGGCCTTGAGTGCTCAAACAATGTTTTAGTTTTTCTATCAGTTTTTGATTTGCCTTGCGGCCGGTATCCAGATCTTGTTGTTCATTAGACAGGCTCAACGCGATGGCTAGTTGCAGCGCTTCGTCGTCAGCCTGTTCAATTTCCTTATTGGACGTGTTCTGCAAGCCTACTTTTTGTTGTCCTGTGTGCGCGGCATCCGTATCGCGCTCATCGGTGGATAAGCTCGCGGCAATGGCCATTTGCAGTGCTTCTTCGTTCGCGTACTCAATTTCTTCAGCGGAAGTACTGTGCAAGGCTGCTTTTTGGGTTTCTGTGAGATAAGGTGCCAAGGCTGTTTGATCGTCTGGCAAGGACCTCGAAGGTGAGGTGGTGGTACGGAAGGGCGACATGATGATCTCCGGTGCAAGGATTAACGGAGATAGGTGGTAAAAAAAGCCCTTCGGTTCCGTTTCCACAGTTCGAAGGCCGCTTGTCAGTAAGTCTTTTTGATCACACCCGGCCTTTATCTTCCCAGCCCATGCCGCGCGAGGGCGAGCGGCGAGCGGCTAGCGTCAAAGTCGTTTGCGCGCTAGGCATTGAAATTGGCCTTGTCGACAGTGGCATAATTCCAACAAACCTAAATCGGCACGGCTCATCATGAAGCTCTACAGCTACTTCCGCAGCTCCGCATCCTACCGCCTTCGTATCGCCCTCAATCTGAAGGGTTTGCCCTACACCGTCGTCCCGGTGCATCTGTTGAAAGACGGCGGTGAACAATTGACACCTGCTTACCGCCAGCTGAGTCCCGATGCGCTGGTACCTGTGTTGCAGCTGGACGAACAACCCACGACCCTGACGCAGTCGCTGGCCATCATCGAATATCTGGAAGAGATTCACCCAGCGCCTGCACTGTTACCGAAAGATCCTCTAGATCGCGCCTGGCTGCGCAGTCTCGCACTCTCGATTGCCTGTGACATACACCCGCTCAATAATCTGCGGGTACTGCGTTATCTGGTCAATGAGATGAAGCTATCTGAGACCGACAAGGATCGCTGGTACAAACACTGGGTTGAGCAAGGGCTCGCGAGCGTTGAGAAAATTCTGGCTAGCGATAGCAGAGTGGGGCGTTATTGTTTTGGCGATACACCGGGATACGCTGATTGCTTTCTGGTGCCACAAGTCGCCAATGCGCAGCGCATGCAGTGTGATTTGTCGGGCATGCCGACAATTAGGCGTATCAACGACGCCTGTCTTGAGCTGGAGAGTTTTGCCGCAGCGTCACCTGCGAGACAGCCGGACGCGGAGTAAGATCCGCGCCCGGCAGTTTCCTTAAGCGGACTTCTTGTAGCGCACCACTTTTTGACGCTGCTCGCCCAGTCCCTCGATGCCCAGATGCATTTCATCGCCGGGCGCAAGAAACTGTTGTGGCTTCATACCCATGCCCACACCCGGTGGCGTACCGGTGGCGATGATATCGCCCGGCATCAGTGTCATGAAGCGGCTCAGATAGCTGACAATTTTCGCTACTGAAAAAATCATCGTGCGCGTATTGCCGGTCTGCCGGCGCTCGCCATTGATATCGAGCCACATACCGAGGCGTTGCGGATTAGGTATCTCATCCTTCGTCACCAGCCATGGGCCCACAGGACCGAAAGTGTCGCAACCCTTGCCCTTATCCCACTGCGGGCCGCGTTCGAGCTGGAAAGCGCGCTCGGACACATCATTGATCAGGCAATAGCCCGCCACGTAATCAAGAGCAGAGTTCGCGCTGACGTACTGCGCCTTGGTGCCGATCACGATTCCCAACTCGACTTCCCAGTCGGCCTTGCTGAAATCTTTGGGCAGCATCACATCATCATCCGGTCCGGAGAGCGACGTCACCGCCTTCATGAACACGATCGGTTCTGCAGGAATCGGCATGCCTGATTCGGCCGCATGATCCGAGTAGTTCAGTCCGATACCGATAAATTTCCCTACGCCCGAGACGGGCGTGCCAAACCGCGGCTTGCCGCGCACGGCAGGAAGTTTTGCCGGCTTGAGCTTGGCGAGTTTCGCGAGTGTCTTGTCTGATAGTTGGGCGGGACCGATGTCATCGATGATGTCTGACAGATCGCGCAGCTTGCCGTCCTGATCAATTAATCCGGGTTTTTCTTGGCCTGGGCGGCCGTAACGAACCAGCTTCATAGTTATCCTTTGTCGTGGGTTTACCGTGCGGCATGGCCTGAGCGCTGATGCCACCCGGCATTATGCCCCTGTTAGCTTCCGCCCCCGAAATTTCCATGCCCGAGACCTTATGGGGCAGCAGCATTCGCTGACCGGCGTATGCAGATATGTTACTTTCCCTAGGTCAATTTTTCTGTTGGGAGGAATGGTATGCGATACCCGTTGCGTAATAACTTGAAGTTCATTGGCTGTGCCCTAGGTCTGGCGAGTGTGCTGGTGATGTCGCCCAGCTTTTCAGCGCCTGGCGAAAAAGATTTTCTGGAAGTGCCCCCCGAGCGCATCGTCTGGAAAGATGCAGGTCGTGGCGTCAAGATCGCAGTCATTTATGGCGATCTCAA
>CAMBJI010000179.1 GCA_945867725.1 Bordetella parapertussis | reverse complement strand
GTAAACCGTATGCCTGTGTCAAACCTGCTTCAAGTTCTTCAAGTTCTTTATTGATGAAAATCCGTACAGCCTGAAAAGTCCGGGTGGCCGGGTCCTTGCCTTTTTCGCGGGTCTTGACGGCGCCAGCCACGAGCGCGGCAAATTGTCCTGTGCTGGTGATGGGCTCGACTGCCCGGCGAGCAACAATCGCCTTTGCAATCTGAAAAGCAAACCGTTCTTCCCCATATTCGCGAATCACTTTCTCCAGGTTTTCCTGTGTTTCCGTCGCAAGCCATGCCGATGCCGGCATACCGCGCGTCGTATCCATACGCATATCCAATGGCCCATCAGCACGAAAACTGAATCCGCGCGCCGCCTGATCGACCTGCGGTGACGACAAACCCAGATCCATCAACACGCCATCGACTTGCGCTACACCCAGCGAAGACAAGGCTTCTTCCATCGTCGCGAAACTATCGTGCACGATGGAAAAGCGCTGATCTCCAGCAGCAAACTGTTCCGCCACGGCGACTGCCTGCGTATCCTTATCGAAAGCGAGCAAGCGTCCCTGCGCCGACAATTGGCCCAATATCTTTTTACTATGTCCGCCACGGCCAAAGGTGCCGTCAACGAAAATCCCATCGCGACGCGCATCACGAATCTCGAGTGCGTCGATCGCCTCATCCAGCAGCACTGTGCGGTGCGTGTACTCGGGCACCGTGACGTCATTCATGTGCTGCCGTTAAAAAGAAAAGTTGTTCAATACGTCAGGCATGCCGGCGGCAATCGCCTGGGACTCGCTCTCTTCGAGTTTCGCGGCATCCCAGACTTCAAAATGACTCCCCATGCCCAGCAACATCACATCGCGCGACATACCAGCCGCCACACGCAACTCCGGCGCAATCAAAATCCTTCCCGCGCCGTCCATCTCCACATCACTGGCATTGCCCAAAAAAATGCGCTGCCATGCCCGCGCCGACATCGGCCAGGCGGCAATTTGTTCACGATGGATTTCCCAGACAGGACGGGGGAATAACAAGAGGCAACCATGCGGGTGTTTGGTCAGCGTGACCCGGCCTTCGCTCTGCAACGACAAGGCGTCACGATGCCGAGCCGGAATCGACATCCGTCCCTTTGCATCCATGCTCAATGCAGACGCGCCCTGATACACCTTGCCTGCCTCCCCGTTCATTAAAAAATCGCAAACAGCCGCAGCGCCTGTTTGCTGGGAAAAGAGAAACTTTTTCCCCCACAAAAAGACACTTTTTCAAACTGCCGCTCACTTTAGAGGATCGTGAATTGTCGGTCAAGGAATATCCAGCGACAAAAGTGAGATTTTTATCAATAAAGTCAAGGACTTAGCGCAACTACTTGAGATTAGTCTGAAGGAGAATAGCCTTGAGAAATGAAGGACTTAGATGCACAAGTGAAAGTAGTACCTGAGTAATACACATGTGTTTATGTTTGCACCGCCCCTTGGGGATTTTTTGCATCTTCAAATTGTGGCGACCCGCCGTGACGACGATGAAGAACCACGTTCGCGGGCGCGGCTAAACGCGAACCGTCCGAAGGAACCCGCACTAGAAAGGCGTTACCAACGGGCACATTGACGATCGGCCCGACACCGAAAACCAATAATCCCCAACCCTTGCACGCACAAAGGAACCGACAAATGAAACGAAGCTCATCAGATGCTGGCCTGCCACCTCGGCAGCCAGAGATCTTTCAAATACCGGCTTTCAACCAGACCCCCAATCAGGGAGCAACTACCCGGCCGCACGCGCCATTGCCACCCACGATGACAACCGTACAACGGCCTGCCGTCGCCGTCTGGCAAGTACCGGACCAGGCATTCTTCACATTCTGGGCGAACCAGGCCTCCCCGCCAGGACCACCCGGCCAAGGAGCAACCACCCATACCCACGCGCCATTGCCACCCACAACGACAAATGTCCAACAACCTGCCGTCGACGTCTGGCCAGAACCGAGCCAGGCAACCTTTACATTCTCTGCAAACCAGGCCCACCCGCCAGGACCACCCGGTCTACCCGCCACACCGCCAACGTTCCACGACTTTCGCTCTACCACCGAGCGTCCGTCCATCATTTTGCGGTCAAGGGAAGGATCGAACCCGACCGGACGTTACGCGCTGAGCCAAGTTGCAGGAAAAACCGAATTGATTGTCAGACCCACCACAGCAGACGATCTGATCGAACTCGCCGACACACTGTGCCGCCCGACCACGGTGACCAAAATTATTTTCGAAATCCGGTGCCCCCAGGAACTGAAAGCGACCTTTGATGCAATCCGCACCAGTGCGGCTGTTCTTGATTTGGAGATTTTTTATCGCGGACAACTGCCTGAGGCGAGAGAGCTGAATAGCTTGTTTTCCGTGTTTCAGGAGCATCAATTCCCTATCAAATCATTCAAATGGATCAGCATACAAAGAAATGAAAAACCCCTGAAAATGGATCAGTACGTCATTGAAGCTCTGCTTGCATCACAATCTCTGGAACGGATAGATTTTTCAGCGCCACCGGACAACCCCCTGACATTCGTGAGCGTCAATGACGCGAACCGCTTGGTGCAATGCATACAAAAACACCCATCGCTCAGATCTCTCTCATTGAAACGACTCAATGGCGCCCCATTCATCAATGCCATTTTGAAGGGGGTCGCCATGAGCCCGATTGTAGAGGAAGTGAAATTTGATCAGACTAACCTGCAGCCATGCACCAAAGCGCTTCAGGTCGCGGTGAATAACAACAAGAGGTTACGCTCGATATCAATAAAAGACTGTCCACTCGCGTTAGGTGCGATGACCCAGCTACTCAATGCAATCCATTATCACCCCGCAATCAAATCAGTTGAATTTAGTACAGCGCAAATACCTGATCAGGAATTGCATTCGATCGGCAAGCCCATCGGAGAATTATTGTTGGCGAACGCTCAGATAACAGCCCTCCGTTTTCCATGCGCGCTGTCGCCTGCCAATATTGCAAGCCTTAAGGTAGGACTTGATGCGAATACCCGTCTGGAATTTCTGGGTATGGAGGTATTTGAGGACGCCAATAACGATGCATTTTATTTTACGGGAACTAATACCAGCGCTGATCTTCGCGATATGTTCTTGTCGAACAAAGGATTAAGGGAAATTCTCGTCCGGCTATCCGACTGCGAAAATGGCTTTAACGAGCAACTATTAGATAGCATCGCAAAAAGTACATCAATTGAATCATTAACCATCGAAAATCTCAGCGACAGAAAACCAATCAATCATTCACTTGCACATAATGACTCCATCAAACATCTGAACGTAAAGATGAAGTTTGGTGATAATCCAAAGATGGAGCTTGGTTATAATCCAGAGATGGAGCTTGGTCTTGGTGCTCTGAGTTTTTTACAGCAACTCGGTATCAAAAAAAATGTTGAAAACCTGGCAAACGAACTGAGCGACAATAGAAATCTCTTGAGCTTCAACCTCACTGTTGGTCCCCACGACTACAAAATACTCGACATCGAGTATTCTGCTGTGGATAAAGCCATTCAGAAAGTTCGCGATATTGCGACACGCAATCGGGTGCGGAACATGGCAACACTCGCGGGTGCGGTAATGTCCCGCAGACAAAATCTGTTAAGTCATGTGCCGGGGGCCTTGCCCACATTGCCACCGGAAATCAACCAGCTGCTGTTCGAAGCGACCATAGATTACATGTCGCCGAACGACGCACAGACGCTGTACAACACAGTCTTGCCCTTCACGCCTCTGCCGAGAAATCAATGAAGTGAAGCAGACCGATAGGCCGGATTCTGTTTCCCTGCCGGGCAAGCCCGGCAGGGATGACAGTCATTCCTCTAGGCCCCAAATTGCTCGGGGGCTCAAGCTCTCTACCCGCACGCTCAGCGAGCAGCATCAACGCGTGCCTATTTGAGATTGCTCCGGGTGGAGGTTACCGCGTTTCACCCTTTGGGCAACGAGTGGCTTTCGCCACTCGCTGGTCCCAAAGACTCGTCTCTGTGGCCCTATTCCGCGCCTCACGGCGGACGGTCGTTAGCCGTCACCCTGCTCTATGGAGTCCGGACCTTCCTCCCGCGCATTGCTGCGCCAGCGACTGTCTGGTCTGCTTCACGCACTCATTGTAATGGCTTTGGCGGGCTGAGCCTCTGGCACTGAGGTCAGATAGCGAGCGCATATTCGTCAGCAAAGCAAAGACGCTGACGTTGCCAGCTAAAAAGCCGAAGCCGCTTAGCTGAACACCGGTTTGCGTTTCTCCAGAAATGCCGAGAAAGCCTCTTTGGCATCCGGCCCTTGCAACAGCCGCATGAAATGTTGCAGCTCTTCCTGCATTGCGGCATCGACGCCTGCGGTGAAGTCTTTTTTCATGAGCTGTTTAGTAATGCGCAGGGATTCCGTAGGTAGTGCGACCAGTTTTGCTGCCTGCGCTGCAACGAATGAAGGCAAGTCATCTGCTGGCATGACCTTGCTGACCAGGCCCATTTGCGCCGCTTCATCTGCTTTGAAGGCTTCACCGAGTAATAATTTTTCAGCGGCACGCTGATAACCTGCCAATCGCAGAAAGAGGCAACTCGATGCAAACTCGGGACACAGCCCCAGCTGAGTGAAGGGCATCGCGAAACGCGCGTTCTCTGCGGCGTATACCAGATCGCAATGCATGAGCAAGGTCGTACCAATGCCGATTGCCATACCGCTGACTGAAGCGATGACGGGCTTTTCTGCGTCACGCAACGCGTTCATGAATAGCGTGACGTGCGAATCACCGGGTTGCGGTGGATATTTCAGAAATTCTTCGACATCGTTACCGGCAGTGAAGATGCCGCCCTCACCTGTGATCACGATGGTGCGTACGGACTTGTCGTTTGCAGCGGTTGTTAGTCCATCAGACAGCGACTGGTACATCGCGCGGGTGATGGCATTTTTTTTGTCAGGGCGATCAAAGGCGAGTGTGGCGATGCCATCGGCGATGTGGAATTTTATGGTCATTTTTTTCGCTTTATTTTTTGAATATGGCGCTGCGTGGATTGGTATTTAATGATGCTTTGTAGTTTTCATTTTCAAATTCAGCTGGTGC
>CAMBJI010000178.1 GCA_945867725.1 Bordetella parapertussis | reverse complement strand
CGGATCTGCGATGGTGTCGGTCTGACGTAAACGGAAATCGATGTTGTCTGATCCCAGTCCGCGCACCAGCTTCTGCAATAGCGACAACTCTTCCAGTGTCGAATACGGCGTCGCGAGTGCCGCTATGGCATCGGCACCATGCTCATGACGAATGTTACGCAAACCATGGGCTACATACTCCAGCGCGGTCTGCCAGTCGGTTGTCTGCCACTGACCGTCCTGCTTGATCATGGGTGCAGTCAGACGCTCTTCGGTATTCAGTCCTTCATAAGAAAAACGATCTCGGTCAGACAGCCAGCATTCATTGATCGCTTCGTTTTCCAACGGCAGTACGCGCATGACTTTTGCGCCTTTGACCTGCACGATGAGGTTAGAGCCGAGGCTGTCATGCGGACTGACGGATTTGCGGCGCGACAGTTCCCATGTACGAGCGCTGTATCGGAAAGGTTTGGAAGTCAGTGCGCCGACCGGGCACAAATCGATCATGTTGCCGGACAATTCGGAATCGACCGTCTTGCCAACAAACGAGGTGATTTCGGCGTGTTCGCCACGACCGAGCATGCCGAACTCCATCACACCTGCAATCTCCTGACCGAAACGAACGCAGCGCGTACAGTGAATGCAGCGACTCATTTCTTTCATCGAGATCAGAGGACCAACATCCTTGGCGTGCACAACACGTTTCTCTTCTTGATAGCGCGAAGCGGAGGGGCCATAACCGACTGCCAAATCCTGCAGCTGGCATTCGCCACCTTGATCGCAGATCGGGCAATCCAGCGGATGATTCAGCAGCAAAAACTGCATGACATCTTTTTGCGCGCGCACGGCCTTCTCGCTATGAGTACGCACGATCATGCCCGGCGTGACCGGCGTTGCGCAGGCAGGCAAAGGTTTGGGCGCTTTTTCGACTTCGACCAAACACATGCGACAGTTCGCCGCAATCGACAGTTTCTTGTGATAGCAAAAGTGCGGGATGTAGGTACCCAACTGGTTGGCAGCATCCATCACCATGCTGCCTTCCTTAACTTCGACTTTTTTGCCGTCTATTTCAATCTCAACCATGGCGAGTCCGGTCAGAGGTACGTGGGCACAAGACAACGCTTGTGCTCGATGTGATACGCAAATTCATCAGTAAAGTTCTTGACCATCGCGCGAACTGGCATCGCAGCAGCGTCGCCCAGTGCGCAAATGGTACGGCCCTGAATACCATCGGCAACCGTATTGAGCATATCGAGATCATCTGCCCTGCCCTGTCCATGTTCGATACGGTGCACCATACGGTAGAGCCAACCTGTGCCTTCGCGGCAAGGCGTGCACTGGCCGCAGGATTCTTCGTAATAGAAATAAGACAGACGCAGCAGCGATTTCACCATGCAACGCGTCTCGTTCATCACAATCACAGCACCGGAGCCCAACATGGATCCAGCTTTCGCGATCGAGTCATAGTCCATGTCCGTTTGCATCATCACGTCGCCCGTCAGCACGGGCATGGATGAACCACCGGGAATGACGGCTTTGATCTTCGTGCCATCACGCATGCCACCGGCCAGCTCAAGCAGGGTCGCGAATGGTGTGCCGAGCGGGACTTCGTAGTTACCGGGACGTGCGACGTCACCTGAAACAGAAAAAATCTTGGTGCCACCGTTATTGGGCTTGCCCGCCGCCAGATAGGCTTCACCACCAAGATTCAGCACGAACGGTACTGCCGCAAAGGTCTCGGTGTTGTTGATCGTGGTTGGCTTGCCATACAAACCAAAGCTCGCGGGGAAAGGTGGCTTGAAACGTGGCTGACCTTTTTTACCTTCGATGGATTCCAGCAAAGCGGTTTCTTCGCCACAGATGTAAGCGCCGTAGCCATGGAACGCATGCAGCTGAAAACTGAAATCGGTTCCAAGAATACGATCACCCAGGAAGCCTGCTGCGCGTGCCTCATCCAGCGCTGCTTCGAAGCAATCGTAGACATCCCAGATTTCGCCGTGAATGTAGTTGTAGCCGACAGAAATGCCCATCGCATACGCACCGATGGCCATACCTTCGATAACCGAATGCGGGTTGTAGCGAAGAATGTCGCGATCTTTGAACGTACCTGGCTCGCCCTCATCGGAATTACAGACCAGATATTTCTGTCCGGGGAACTGACGTGGCATGAAGCTCCACTTCAAGCCCGTCGGAAACCCTGCGCCACCACGACCGCGCAGCGAGGATGCCTTCAATTCAGCGATCACCTGCTCGGGCGTGATGTTTTCAGTCAGGATGCGGCGCAGCGCAGAATAACCACCGCGCTTCACATAATCGGCGAGATGCCAGTTGCTGCCGTCGAGGCCGGCGAGTATCAGTGGTTTGATATGACGGTCGTGAAGGCTGCTCATTTCTTCAGCTCCTCTAGAAGGACATCAATTTTATCGTTCGACATGTGGCTGCACATACGCTTGTTATTGACCAGCAACACGGGCGCATCACCACAAGCACCCATGCACTCGCCTTCTGCCAGAGTGAAATTACCATCTGCGGTGGTCTCGCGATAATCGATACCGAGTTTTTCCTTCAGATGAAGTGCCGCTTTTTCACCACCCGAAAGCGCACACGGCAGGTTGGTGCAAATCGTAATTTTCTGCTTGCCCAACGGTTTAAGGTTGTACATGTTGTAGAACGTGGCGACCTCTTGCACCGCAATCGCGGGCATGCCAATGTAATCGGCGATGTCTTGCATCACCTCAGGCGCCAACCAGCCTTTTTCATCCTGCGCGATCGCGAGCGCAGCCATCACCGCCGACTGACGCTGATCCGCTGGAAATTTTGCCAGTTCGCGATCTATTTTTTTGTACGCTTGCTCTGTTAACAGCATTGTTTTGCCTTGTGGATGAATGCGTAATCAGCGATCAATCTCGCCGAACACGATGTCCTGGGTACCAATAATCGTCACTGCGTCGGCGATCATGTGCCCTTTCGCCATTTCATTGAGTCCCTGCAGGTGCGCGTAACCCGGCGCACGTATCTTCAGCCGGTAAGGCTTGTTTGCGCCGTCGGATACCAGATAGATACCAAACTCGCCTTTCGGATGCTCTACTGCCGCATAAGCCTCACCCTCAGGCACGTGAAAGCCTTCGGTGAAAAGCTTGAAATGGTGAATCAGCTCTTCCATGTTCGATTTCATGTCAACACGTGACGGCGGTGCAACCTTGTGGTTATCGCTCATCACCGGACCGGGATGATTGCGCAACCATTCGATGCACTGCTTGATGATGCGATTAGATTGACGCATTTCTTCAATACGCACCAGGTAGCGGTCATAACAATCGCCGTTCACACCGATGGGAATATCAAAATCCATCAAGTCGTAAACTTCATAAGGCTGCTTCTTGCGCAAATCCCAAGCAATACCCGAACCACGCAGCATGGGACCGGTAAAGCCCATCGCCAGCGCACGTTCAGGCGAAACGACCCCGATACCTACCAGACGCTGTTTCCAGATACGATTGTCCGTCAGAAGAGTCTCGTACTCATCAATATAAGTGGGAAAACGATTAGTAAAATCTTCGATGAAATCGAGCAAGGAACCGCGACGATTTTCATTCAGCCTAGCCATTGCCTTGTCATTGCGGATCAAGGATGCCGTGTACTGCGGCATGCTATCCGGCAGATCTCGGTAGACACCACCGGGACGGTAATAAGCTGCATGCAGGCGCGCGCCCGATACAGCCTCATAGCAATCCATCAGATCCTCACGCTCGCGAAACGCGTACAGGAATACTCCCATCGCACCCACATCCAATGCATGAGCACCCAACCACAGCAAGTGGTTCAGAATACGCGTGACTTCATCGAACATCACCCGAATGTATTGTGCTCGAAGCGGCACTTCCAGACCGAGCATCTTTTCGATCGCCATCACATACGCATGCTCATTGCACATCATCGACACATAGTCGAGGCGATCCATGTAGGGCACGGACTGCAGATAGGTACGTGTTTCGGCCAGCTTCTCGGTAGCACGATGCAACAATCCGATATGCGGATCAGCGCGTTGGATGACCTCGCCATCGAGTTCCAGCACCAGACGCAGCACCCCATGCGCAGCAGGATGCTGAGGGCCAAAATTGAGTGTGTAGTTCTTGATTTCAGCCACGACGCATCTCCCGCAACAAAACTTTGTTACGCAGGCCGGCGTATCTCTCAATTTCGGTGCAGGCTAACTTCGCGCCAGCGAAGTTAAGCGCGCATCGCGCGCGGCCGGAGCCAAAATTTAGGGTGTAGTTTTTTATCTCAGCCATGATTATTTCACCCCGTAATTCTCTTCGCGAATCACGCGCGGCACATTTTCACGCGGCTCGATCGTAACGGGCTGATAGATCACGCGTTTTTGCTCAGGGTCGTAACGCATCTCGACATAACCACTGACAGGAAAATCTTTGCGAAACGGATGACCAATGAAACCATAGTCGGTGAGGATGCGCCGCAGATCATCGTGACCTTCAAACAAGATGCCAAACAAATCGAAAGCTTCACGCTCATACCAGTTGGCCGAATTCCACAAATCACTCACCGAGGGAACGACAGGCAAATCATCTTCAGGCGCAAAGGTACGCACACGAAGGCGCCAGTTGTGGGTGATGGATATCAGGTGCGAAACGACAGCAAAGCGAGCACCATTCCACGCACCATCACCGTAGGATTCATAATCGACACCACACAGATCAAGCAATTGCTCAAAACGCAGCGAGGCGTGATCACGCAGGCTTTGCATTACCGACAAATAATCGGTCGCAGCAACAACGACTGTGATCTCGCCGAGCGCGACGGATACCGTACGGATGCGATCACCCAAGACTTCTTGAAGCGCCGATTCCAGTGTTACAAGTTTGGTTGTCATGATCCTGGCTTGTCGTTTCAGCGTGCGATGGTGTTGGTTCGCCGAATTTTATTTTGCAATTGCATGATTCCGTATAGCAGTGCCTCTGCGGTCGGCGGACAACCAGGCACATAAATATCGACGGGCACAATGCGATCACAACCTCGGACCACCGAATAAGAGTAGTGGTAGTAACCACCGCCATTCGCGCATGAGCCCATGGAAATCACCCAA
>CAMBJI010000177.1 GCA_945867725.1 Bordetella parapertussis | reverse complement strand
GTTACCAAGGATTGGCCAACCCACACTTATTCACAAAAGTAGGATTGTCAAGATCGCGTAAAAAAAATTCCAAAAATTTTTCCTGTGAATAACACCTTCCGCTAAGTCATTGATTTTTCATGGGGTTAGCATCTGCTTTACAACGAGTCATTTTGTTGAACACCGCATGAACTCAGCGCTTTGGCTTGTCAAGACCCAGTTACACACAAAGTTATCCACAGATTTTGTGGATAGCGAAAAAATCTCTTTTGCGCCCGGGATTTAAATCAATTTTTAAAGCTTTACATTAAGTTGGGAAGACGTTGAACAAAGTCGAGTTTTTAGGGCAACCTAGCAGAACCTCAGGGCGCCGTTGGCCATAATCCCAAGCGTCCGGCACCACATTTTCAATCCCCAAAGATTGCAGTTCTATTAACGCAGTCCTTCTTTAGATCACACTCGCTGTCTATGCCGCCACCCACACCTCGCATTCTCAAAATGGCGCTGGACACCCCGTTGGCCATCGAATTTGACTATCGGTGGCGGCCAGAGTCCGCCGATGACCTGCCTCCGATGGTAGGGCAGTTAGCCCAAGTGCCATTTGGGCGCAGAGAAGTCATGGGGCTCATTATTGCGATCCAAGAGACCAGTGATCATGCGCCCGAAAAAATTCGTGATGTCACCGCAATACGTTACCAACTACCTGCCTTGTCGGCGCATTGGATCGCCCTGTCACGATTCGCGGCTGAATACTATCAGCGCCCTTTAGGCGAAGTGGTCTTGCCTTGCCTGCCGAAAAATCTGCGCGCCCTTAAATCTACGGCACTCGACAGTGCATTAAAGAAGGTCGCCACGCCTGTGAGCCCAACGACTTCAGGACCATCGGTTCCTCCCCAACTCAACCAAGACCAGCAAGCCGCCGTCGATGCCATCACATCAGTCAGTAGTTACAGCACTACCTTACTTTTCGGCGTGACTGGCAGTGGAAAAACAGAAGTCTATCTGCGAAGTGCAGAAAAAATTCTTGAACGGGAACGACAACAGGGCGGGCGCGCGCAAGTATTGATACTGGTACCCGAAATCAATCTGACGCCACAACTCGAGAACAGCGTACGGGCCCGCTTTCCCGAATTAAATGTAGTGTCACTCCATAGTCAACTCTCCGAGGGCGAGCGCACCCGTAGCTGGCTATCAGCGCACCTCGGGAGTGCAGCGATTGTCCTCGGCACTCGCCTTGCCATACTTGCCTCGATGCCCGATCTGAAGCTGATCGTCGTCGACGAAGAACATGATCCGTCATACAAGCAACAAGAGGGATTGCGCTACTCGGCGCGCGATCTGGCGATTTGGCGCGCACACGACTTGAACATTCCGGTGGTTCTTGGTTCGGCCACACCGTCAATGGAAAGCTGGCATCACGCCGCAAGCGGCCGTTATAAAAAACTGGTACTCACCCAGCGCGCTGCTGCGCAAGCCGTGTTGCCCAACATATCGCTGATCGACATGGAGCGCATCAAGGCAAGCGAGGGCTTGGCGCCGCCGCTCATTACCGCCTTGCGCGAGCGATTGGCACGTGGTGAACAATCACTTTTGTTTCTTAATCGCCGCGGTTACGCGCCTGTCGTGCATTGTGATGCGTGTGGGTGGATCAGCAACTGCCAGCGATGTACCGCTTTCATGGTGCTCCACAAACCAGAACGTCGTTTGCGCTGTCATCACTGCAGTCTTGAGCTCAGGATCCCAACATCTTGCCCCACCTGCGGCAATGTGGATTTGCAGCCGCTAGGACGTGGCACCCAACGAATAGAAGAGTATTTGCACACGCTGTTTCCTGAAGCACGCGTGCTCAGAATAGATGCTGACTCCACCAGAAAAAAAGGTAGTGCACAAGCGGCCTTCGAAACGGTACATCGCGGTGAAGTCGATATTCTCCTTGGCACGCAAATGGTCGCAAAGGGCCATGATTTCCAGCGACTCACGCTGGTGGGCGTGATCAATCCTGATACCGCCTTGTTTTCGCATGATTACCGGGCCGGCGAGCGTTTGTTTGCCCAGCTTATGCAGGTCGCAGGCAGGGCGGGCAGAGCGGGACAAATGTCCAAGAGTGAAGTACTGGTGCAAACCCGCTACGCGCAGCATCCGTTGTATCGCGCCTTGCTTGGACATGACTTTCCGGGCTTCGCTTCATCAACTCTGGAGGAGCGCCGCAACGCAGGCTTGCCGCCGTTTGTCTTTCAGGCCTTGCTTAGAGCAGAATCAAAAACCTTGACGACAGCTCTGGAATTCTTGCAACAGGCGCGCGAGTTATTGCCCCATCCCGGCATTGTCATCAATGATCCGGTCCCCATGACCATGACGCGTGTTGCTGGTGTCGAAAGAGCGCAGTTGTTGCTGGAGTCGAATGTGCGAGCAACCTTGCAGAACTTTCTGAAGCTATGGGTGCAAGAACTACGCAAACACCCAACCCGCCTGCGCTGGACGCTCGAAGTCGATCCGATTGATATTTAAGCTCAAAACCATCGCGAGCTTTGGAACGCGCCAAACGTCTGCAGAAATGAAGGGCGAATAAAGCGAATACCGTAACCCCCGATACTGCAGTACAAGTGAAATTTTATTGAATCGGCGAATCCAACTGACCTTCATCGGCCAACTGCCGGATCATACGTACCGTATCGATATCGGATTCTTTATAGGCATTGCGTCGAAAGTCGTTGTAAAAAGATTCTTCTGTTGTTTCAGGCGTATCCCGATGATCATCGTAGGAAAACCTGACAAACAATGCCCCGGCTTGCGGCTCTTCTATCGTCATCGTCAGATCGGAAGCAGGTATGTCATTCTGCTGTGGTACATGGTAATGAACCTGATCCAGCAACGTCAATCGCACTTCATCAATCACCTCGAGTTTTCCGAAGTGAAGCGTGCGAGACATCCCCTCCGCTGAACGCGATGTAATCTCGCAGCTATCGAGGCCAATAAGAAACAGCGTCGGGCGCTCCGCTCGCAACACAAGACCGTGCCAAAGCTGCGAGCGAGTGAGCGGGGCAATCATGGGATTACCTAAATTGTTAATTTCGATGAGATGGGTGAATTTCATTGCGGCGTCCTCGTCATACTTAATCACTTTATCACGCTCGGCAGCAAGACTTTCGATACAATGACGCGCTCGCCCACCTGCCTCACGCCGACTCCCCCATGCAGCACGGTCTCAACACTCCGCAGCGAATCGCCGTCGACTATATCGATGGCCCTTGCCTTGTACTGGCAGGCGCCGGATCGGGCAAGACGCGCGTCATTACGCAGAAAATCGTGCACCTGATTGAGTCTTGCAATTATGAGCCTCGCAACATTGCGGCCCTGACCTTCACCAACAAAGCCGCACTCGAAATGCGTGAGCGGGTTGGCAAACTGCTGCGCGAACCCGGACAGGCCAAACAACTGACGGTCTCCACGTTTCACTCACTTGGTGTCCATATTTTGCGGCGTGAAGCGCAGGCGCTTAGGCTTAAAGAGCGCTTCTCGATCATGGACAGTACCGATTGCTTCGCTATCGTGCAGGATCTCTCGGCGACCACTGACAAAGGCGCCATTCGGCGCATTCAGAATGCCATGTCCCTTTGGAAGAATGCCTTGCTCACGCCTGAACAGGCGGTGGCTCAAGCAAGCACCGAAGATGAAGCTCAGGCAGCGCGCATTTATCGCAGCTATGTCGCGACCTTATCGAGTTATCAAGCCGTCGATTTTGATGATCTCATCCGCTTGCCTGTCGAACTGTTTCGTCACGATGAGGCCGCACGGGATCGCTGGCAGCGTCGACTTCGCTATCTGCTGCTCGATGAATATCAGGACACCAACACCTGTCAGTACGAACTCGTAAAGCTACTGGTGACCGGACCGGGCAAAAAACCCATGTTCACCGCCGTCGGTGATGATGATCAGGCGATTTATGCATGGCGTGGCGCGACTATGGAAAACCTGCGCACGCTTCAGGATGATTTTCCTGATTTAAAGCTCATCAAGCTCGAGCAAAACTATCGTTCCAGCACCCGTATTCTTCAAGCTGCCAATGCCGTCATCGCCAACAATCCGAAGTTATTCGAGAAATCACTCTGGTCCGAGCATGGCGCAGGCGATCCGGTCAAAGTAATGGCCATGGACGATGACGAAGCCGAAGCGGATCAGGTGGTCATCATGCTTTCTGCTCACAAGTTTGAACGTCGCGCGAAGTTTTCTGATTATGCGATTCTGTATCGCGGCAATCATCAATCGCGTGCGCTGGAAAAAGCCTTGCGCCGCGAGCGCATCCCGTATGTGATGTCAGGGGGTCAGAGTTTTTTTGATCGTGCTGAAATTAAAGACATCATCAGCTATCTACGACTCATTGCGAATACGGATGATGATCCTGCTTTCATCCGTGCCGTAACAACGCCGCGTCGCGGTGTGGGCCAGGTTACGCTGGAAGCATTGGGCGAATTTTCCCGTCAGTGGCAATGCTCATTATTCGAAGCCGTATTCAAGGGCGGTATCGAGGCGCGCATGAATGAGCGCCAGCTCACACCTTTACGTGAATTCTGTGATTTCATCAATCAGCTCGAAGCGCGCGCAACGCGCGTCGGCGCGGCGGGTACCGGAGAAAATGCCGGTGCCGTGCTGGATGACATGATGAAAGCCATCGACTACGAGGCTTATCTGTACGCGACATTCGATGACAAACAGGCGCAAGAGAAATGGCAAAACGTACTCGACTTCACCGGATGGCTGAAAGAAAAAGGCAACGGCGGTCGTGATGCTGACGGCCCTGAAAAATCGCTGCTCGAGCTGACGCAAATGGTGGCACTCATGAGCATGCTGGAGGGCCGTGATCAGGAACCCGAAGCCGTGCGCCTGTCCACTTTGCACGCAGCCAAGGGACTGGAGTTCGGTCATGTGTTCATGATCGGTGTTGAAGAAGGTATCCTGCCCCACAGGGGCGACCCGGATGCGCGGGCCGAACTGCTAGCGCAACGCATTCAAGAGGAGCGTCGGCTCATGTATGTCGGCATCACGCGCGCGCAGCGCAGCCTGACCCTTACCTGGTGCAAGAAACGTAAACGCGCACGCGATAGCATCCCTTGC
>CAMBJI010000176.1 GCA_945867725.1 Bordetella parapertussis | reverse complement strand
CCAATGGCGGCTTCGACGTTCATCCCTGAGAAAATTCTGGGTCCGCGCTTCGCTCGCCCGCCTCGCTCCATGACCATCATCGCTCCATGACCCTCATCGCTCCATGACCCGCATCGTTTCCCGCACTTACGCCGTTCGTCAGGCGGCCTTACTTGCCGAGCAAGGCATGCATCCGGTCATGGCGCGCTTGATGGCTGCACGCGGGCTCACCGAATCTCGTCAACTATCGACAGCACTGGATGCGCTCATTGCGCCTGCGGGATTACTGCATATTGATAAAGCAGCGATATTTCTCGCTGATGCCATCGAAGCAGGAAAAAAAATGGTGGTCGTCGCCGACTATGATTGCGATGGCGCAACCGCCTGTGCGGTCGCGATCCGCGGTTTGCGCGCCCTCGGTGCGAGTGTCGATTACATCGTACCCAACCGCTTCGAATACGGTTACGGCCTCACCCCTGAAATCGTCGCGCTCACTGCACAAGAAAAATCGCCGGACATCATCGTGACGGTGGATAACGGTATCGCCAGCATCGACGGTGTGGCCGAGGCAAAGCGGCGCGGTATCGACGTGCTCATCACCGACCATCACCTGCCCGCCGACACCCTTCCCGACGCGGCAGTAATCGTCAACCCGAACCAGCCCGGCTGCGGCTTCCCCAGCAAGCATCTGGCAGGCGTGGGCGTGATGTTTTACACACTGCTCGCATTGCGCGCTGAATTACGCCAGCGTGGCCGCTTTGACGCCAGCAATCAACCCCGACTGGATAACTTGCTGGATCTGGTCGCACTGGGTACCGTCGCCGATGTGGTGCGACTGGATGCGAACAATCGTATTCTGGTCGCGCAAGGTCTATCGCGCATACGCTCGGGTCGCGCCCATCCCGGTATTGCGGCATTGTTTTCGGTCGCTAGCCGCGACGTGCGCAAGGCAACACCGTTTGATCTGGGCTTTGCCGCCGGGCCGCGGCTCAATGCAGCTGGCCGACTGGCCGATATGTCGCTTGGTATTGAATGCCTGCTCACCGATGATACCGACCGCGCCTGGGAAATTGCCCACCAACTTGACCACATCAATCGCGAGCGGCGCGATATCGAAGCCGGCATGCAGGAAGCCGCCCTCGCCTCGCTGGAAAACATCGAAGTGCATGACAATGCAACTCTCTGTCTGTTCAACCCGGATTGGCATCAGGGCGTCATCGGTATCGTGGCGTCACGACTGAAAGAAAAATTCTACCGTCCCACCATCACCTTCGCCTCGGCCGGTAACGGCATGATCAAGGGATCGGGACGTTCGATACAGGATTTTCATTTGCGCGATGCGCTCGATCTGGTATCCAAGCGCGCTCCCAAACTCATCGACAAATTTGGCGGTCATGCGATGGCGGCCGGTCTGTCCCTGCGGGAAGAAAACTTTGCCGAATTTGCCGCCGCTTTCGAGGCGGTGGGACGCGAATGGCTGTCCAGCGCAACACTGGAACAAGTTATTGAAACCGATGGCTCGCTCGAATCTGCCTACTTCAGTCTCGATTTCATCACACTGCTTGAGACGCAGGTCTGGGGTCAAGGCTTTGCGCACCCAGTGTTTTGCGATGAGTTCCGGGTGATGAACCAGCGCGTGCTCAAAGAACGCCACCTGAAACTGCAGCTCGAACGCGAAGGTCGGCAGTTTGACGCAATCTGGTTCAATCATGCCGACAGCCTGCCACCGCGGGCACGCATCGCCTACCGGCTAGATGCGAATGAATTCAATGGGCGCACACAGGTGCAGCTGATGGTGGAATTTGCCGAGCCATTGAACTGACGGCCCTTCGCGGCAAAGGTATAATCTCAGGCTTTACCGAAAGCCCCGCCCGCCATGGAAGCCGAACGCCTCAACGCCCTCACCGCTCTGATCGTCGACCTCGACGCACGTGAGCAAGATTTACGGAGGTATCTTTGACTTCGATCTGAAGTCAGAGAAACTCGAACAAGTCAACGCCGAACTCGAAGATCCCAAGGTCTGGGACGATCCCAAGCGCGCCCAAGATCTGGGCAAAGAAAAAAAATCCCTCGAAAACATTGTCGATTCGCTTACAAGCATTCGCTGTGGGTTACGTGATGCCGCCGATTTGCTGGAGATGGCGCGCGAAGAAAATGACGAAGACACGCTAGTCGCCGTAGAAACCGATGCCCATGAACTGCAAAAGCAGGTCGAGGGCATGGAATTCCGCCGTATGTTTTCCAACCCGCTCGACAAGAACAGCTGCTTCATTGACATTCAGGCAGGCGCCGGCGGCACCGAGGCGCAAGACTGGGCATCGATGCTGCTGCGGCAGTATTTGCGTTACTGCGAGCGCAAGGGATTCAAGACCGAGCTGCTTGAGCAATCCGATGGTGAAGTCGCTGGTATCAAAACCGCCACGATCAAGGTGGAAGGCGATCATGCCTATGGCTTTCTGCGTACCGAAACTGGCGTGCATCGGCTGGTGCGCAAGTCTCCCTTTGATTCCGCCAATGGTCGTCACACCTCATTTTCCAGTCTGTTCGTTTATCCGGAAGTTGATGATTCGATCAGCATCGAAGTCAATCCAGCCGATGTGCGGGTCGATACCTACCGCGCCTCGGGCGCGGGTGGGCAGCACATCAATAAGACTGATTCAGCCGTTCGTCTGACCCACACCCCCAGTGGCATCGTGGTGCAATGTCAGAACGATCGCAGCCAGCACCGCAACCGCGACGAGGCCTGGGCGATGCTGAAATCTCGTCTGTACGAACTCGAGATGCGCAAGCGTATGAGCGAGCAGCAAAAGCTGGAAGACTCCAAAACCGATATCGGCTGGGGCCACCAGATTCGTTCGTATGTGCTGGATCAGTCGCGCATCAAGGACTTGCGCACCAATGTAGAAACGGGCAACACCAAAGCCGTCCTCGACGGCGACCTGGATGAATTCATCGCAGCATCACTGAAACAGGGCGTATAAAAATGATGAACAACAAACACGAAGCCTTGACCGAAGAACGGGACGAGAACTCGATCATTGCCGAACGGCGTTCCAAATTGTCGGCGATTCGGGAAAAAGGCGTGGCCTTCCCGAATGATTTCAGTCCGCAGCACAAGGCTGCTGATTTGCATATCGCACATGGCGAAATCGAGCGTGAAGCATTGGAAGAACAGCCGGTACATGTTGTCGTCGCCGGTCGCATGATGCTGAAGCGCGTGATGGGCAAAGCCTCGTTCGCAACGCTGCAGGATGCCTCCGGTGTTCGTGCCGATGGGCGCATTCAGCTTTACATATCCAACGAAGGCGTCGGTGAAGAGCTACACGAAGCTTTCAAGCACTATGACATCGGCGATATTTTGGGCGCTGAAGGTACGCTGTTCAAGACCAAGACCGGCGAACTGTCGGTCAAGGTCAATCAGCTTCGATTACTGACTAAATCTCTGCGCCCATTGCCCGACAAATTTCATGGGCTCTCCGATCAGGAAACCAAATATCGTCAACGCTATGTTGATCTGATCATGAATGAGGAAACGCGCCGTACCTTTAAGGCGCGTACGGCAGGGATCGCCTCCATACGACGCTTCATGGATAGTCATGGCTTCATGGAAGTTGAAACACCGATGTTGCATGTCATTCCGGGTGGTGCTGCAGCCAAACCCTTTATGACACATCACAATGCACTCGACATGCAGATGTTCCTGCGTATTGCACCCGAGCTGTATCTCAAACGATTGGTCGTCGGCGGATTTGACCGCGTGTTCGAAGTGAACCGGAATTTCCGCAACGAGGGCGTGTCACCTCGACACAATCCAGAATTCACCATGATGGAATTCTATGCCGCTTATGTGGACTATCAGTGGCTGATGGATTTCACCGAATCGCTGATTCGTCAGGCAGCGATCGACGCGCACGGCACTGCCAAACTCACGTATGACGGCCGCGAACTGGATCTCTCGCAACCTTTCCAACGAATGAGTGTGCTCGGTGCGATCAAACATTTCGCACCGTATTACAAAGACAGCCAGCTCAATGATGCTGAATTCTTGCGCAAGGAACTCATGCGTCTCGGCGCCAAACAACCGGCTTCCGTCGGTCTAGGTGGCATGCAGCTCGCGCTGTTTGAAGAAACTGCAGAGCCCCATCTGTGGGAGCCTACCTATATCACCGATTACCCGGTCGAAGTTTCGCCATTGGCGCGCGCCTCGGATAAAACGCCCGAGATTACCGAACGTTTCGAATTGTTTATTACTGGTCGAGAAATTGCGAATGGCTTCTCTGAGCTCAATGACGCAGAAGATCAGGCCGCGCGCTTCCATGCGCAGGTCGCAGCCAAAAAGGCCGGCGACGATGAGGCGATGTATTACGACGCCGACTATATTCGTGCGCTGGAGTACGGTATGCCACCCACGGGCGGCTGCGGCATAGGCATTGATCGATTGATGATGCTGATTACCGATTCGCCGAATATTCGTGATGTGATTCTGTTCCCGCATCTGCGACGGGAAGAAGAAAACAACGATTACGCGTCACTAACTTGAAGCCCCGGAAAACTTCCGGGGCTTTTTTTGTTCAAACGCAAAACTGTCACGGAAGTGTCACAAATATGTAACAAAAAATAGCTCGAATTCTCTGGAACGCTGAATTAAATGTGGTTACTCAAACGGCATTAATTTAACTTCTAACGGATCCGGAGATGAATCCGAAAACAAGCATAAACGCGAACTCATCCACACCCGACCGTATTTCCAATGATCATGGAAATACATCTACACGAGACAAACTAGAAATCACGATCGACAACACGCCCGTCGGACTACGATCGGGCAAGGCCGATTCTTCTACAGCCAATCCACCCCGACTTGTCTCCCGTCCTGCATCGGAAGACACACCAATTCCCCTTTGGAAAACTTCGGGTACGCAGGTCTTAAGGGAACTCATCTCACAATCCCTGGGACGATTGGGGGGCGCAGCAACGTTCACGGGGCTGAGCAATTCGAAAATGTCGCCACTACCTGTCGCCTTACTTGGTGCCGTCAGTGCAGGCGTTTGCGCGGGACAGTTGCTTCAGCACCAAATCGGTAACGCCACCCCGGCACAAAAGATAGGCGTCGGCCT
>CAMBJI010000175.1 GCA_945867725.1 Bordetella parapertussis | reverse complement strand
ATCACCAGATCAGGCGGGCAATATCATTAAACATCGCCACTGCCATCAACAACACCAGCAGTCCCATGCCTGCTCTTTGCGCCAGAGCGCTTACCCGCTCAGATACTGGACGGCCGGAAAAAAGTTCCAGCGAATAATACAACAAATGCCCCCCATCCAGAACGGGAATTGGCAGTAGATTCATGACCCCCAGACTGATGCTGATAAACGCCATGAACGACAGAAAACTAATTAGACCAACGCGTGCGGTCTGGCCCGCATAATCGGCAATCGTAATCGGCCCTGTGATGTTTTTAAGGGAAGCCTCACCGATTACCATCTTGCCAAGCATGGTGACCGTCATGACGCTGGTATCCCAGGTCTTGCGGGTCGCTCGAGCGATCGCCTCTGGCAGACTTGCCTGAACAATCGTCGTGGCAGCTGACATGTCCACCTGCGCTCGGATGCGCCCAACGGTGCGCTCGCCCATGCGCTCGGACTGGGGTGTCACCGAGACCGAAAAAGGCTGCCCTGACCGCAATCCCTCGAGAGCAAGCATTTTGCCGGGCGCAGATTGCAAACGCTCGACAAATGCCATGCCATCGGGTACCGGTTCACCATCAATACGTAGGATCCGATCACCGGGCTGCAATCCGGCACGCTCGGCGGGCCCGCCTGCAATCACCTGCCCCAGAATTGCGGGCGGCCGTGCCAGATCCAGCCCCAAACGATCGAGCAAATGGCTATCAAGGTCGTCGGCGGCGATACTACCCAAAGACAATATGATTTCGCTGCGGACGCTGTCACCCCGACCATCCACGCGAACCAGTTCGATACGCGCTGACTGACCAGCAATCGCCGCTTGCAGCAGCTTCCATCGCATTTCTGACCAGGCGCTGACCGGTTCGCCATTCACAGCAGTCACCGTATCGCCCGATTTCATGCCTGCGATCTCGGCCAACCCTCCCTGCGCCACACGCACTTTCGATACCGGCTCAGGAATGCCGTAGCTATAGAGCCCAGCGAACAGCACAATCGCCAGCAGAAAATTCGCTAATGGCCCCGCAGCGACAATAGCGATGCGCTTCCACACTGACTGCCGGGTAAATTCACGCGCTGCATCGGCTTCACTTATCTCGCCCGCATCGCTCTCGCGTGCATCGAGCATTTTGACGTAGCCCCCGAGCGGCACAAGTGATATCGCCCACTCGGTCTGATCCGGTCCGAACCGGCGTGACCAGACTACTTTGCCCAAGCCGACTGAAAATCGCAGCACCTTCACACCGCACCATCGGGCGACTAAATAATGACCCAGCTCGTGAATGACCACCAGCACGCCAATGACGACAATAAAAGCCCCTACAGTTCTCAGCCACTCCATCTCACCACTCCGGTAGGAAAATCAGGTCAGCAGCTCGCGCGCCTCTGCACGGGCTAGCTGGTCTTGCAGCAGCAAACTGTCGAGGTCATCGACGGGCGCGTTGGGCAAGCGGTTCAGCACCTGCTCAATGACTTGCGGGATTTTTCGAAAACCAATTCTGCGATCCAGAAACGCCTCAACGGCAATTTCATTGGCCGCATTCAGGACTGCGGGCGCGCTACCACCCGCGTGAAGCGCATCGAAGGCGAGCTTCAGGCAAGGGAAACGCAGATAGTCGGGCTCACGAAAATTCAGTTGCGCGATGCGCGCCAAATCAATCGGATCGACACCCGAATCGATGCGCTCCGGGTAGGCCAATGCATGCGCAATCGGCGTGCGCATATCCGGATTACCCAGCTGCGCCAGCACCGAGCCATCGGCATAAGACACCATCGAATGAATCACACTTTGCGGATGAATCACGACCTCGATCTGTTCAGGCTGGGCGCCAAACAACCAGTGCGCCTCGATCACCTCCAGACCTTTATTCATCATCGTCGCCGAATCCACCGAAATTTTACGCCCCATGCTCCAGTTGGGATGTGCGACCGCTTGCTCAGGCGTGACCTCATCAAGCGTAGCGACATCACGGTCAAGGAAGGGCCCACCGGAGGCAGTCAGCAGAATCTTGCGTATGCCATGCGCCTGCGGCGTGCGCTGATAACCGAGGGGCAGGCACTGAAAAATCGCGTTGTGCTCACTATCGATTGGCAACAGTGTCGCACCACTGGCCGCTATGGCATCCATGAACAAGGCGCCCGACATCACCAGTGCCTCTTTATTCGCCAACAACACTTTCTTGCCGGCCCGTGCCGCTGCCAGCGTGGGCCGCAGCCCCGCTGCACCGACAATCGCAGCCATCACCGTCGTGCACTCTGCAGCACTGGCGACATCACACAACGCTTGTTCGCCGTAGGCCACTTCGGTAGACAGCCCTTTGTTTGTCAGCAGCACAGAAAGTTCTTCAGCCGCTGCAGCCGTAGCCACCACAGCAAACGCCGGACGAAATTGCTCGCATTTCAAAGCGAGTTCGGCGACGCTCGTATGCGCGGTCAGTGCGTAAATGCGATAACGATCGGGATGGCGGGCGACCACATCCAAGGTGGAGACACCGATTGAACCCGTTGCACCGAGCAAGGTAATGGATTGCATCGTATTTTCTTATCAGCCCATACTGACACTGATGAGGAATGCCAGCGGCATTACCGGCACCAGCGCATCAATGCGATCCAGCACACCACCATGCCCGGGCAGCAAGGCGCTGCTGTCCTTCACCCCAGCACGGCGCTTCATTAGAGATTCAAACAAATCGCCCACCACGCTAGCGGCAACCAGCAAGCTCATCAGTACAACCCAGAGCGGCCAGCCAAAACGCGCTTGCAGCGCGGGCGCAAAACTGTCCGCCAATATCGGAATTTGGGTGGAGATACCGGCTAACACAAGCACTGCCAGCCAACCACCGGCCACACCTTCCCAAGTCTTCCCGGGCGAAATCTCAGGCGCTAGTTTACGACGGCCGAATGCTCTGCCGGCAAAATAGGCGCCTATGTCAGCTACCCAGACAATCGCCATGGCAGAAATCAGGAAAACGGCAGAACGCTGAAACATCCCGGCAATCGCAATGAAACAACCAAAAAGCGACAAGAGATAAACGATCGCAAACAAGAAGCCGCGCGGCCCACCCGTCGGTGGCAAACCCAGTTTGAGCGCCGGCGCAAAACGCAGCGCCCAGATCAGCACGCACAAGGCAGCGAGCGCCCTCCAATCACCCGGGGCCCGGTCTGCCATCAGCGGTAGCAGCAGCGCTGCTGCAATCGCGAGCGGCAACGCAAAACGCACGCCAAACAAGCGCAGACTCTCCCAGCAAGCCGCACCGAAAAACATCGCGAGGGTGATATAAAAAGCCACCAATGAACCTGAACCGAGCACACCTGCCAGTAAGAGCAGAAGCACCACCGCCGTCAGCACACGCTGGCGCAGCATCAGGAAGCCTTCCTGACCTCAATTAACTGCGCGCTGGTGCGTCCAAAACGTCGCTCGCGCTGCTGATAAGACGAGATAGCTTCATCAAGCGCAGCCGCATTGAAATCAGGCCAGAAGGTTTCGGTGAAATACAGCTCGGTATAGGCGAGCTGCCACAACAGAAAATTGGAGATTCGCTGCTCACCACCGGTGCGAATGAATAGATCAGGCTCGGGTGCATGCGCCATGCAGAGATAGGGCGCGAGATCGTCCTCGGTGTAGTTCGTAAGTCCCGGGTGCTCGGTGAGCATTTTGTTCATCGCCTGCAGCATGTCCCAGCGACCACCATAGTTGGCGCATATGGTGAGCGTCAAACGCTGGTTATCTGCTGTTTTCGCTTCGGACTCGGCAATCTGCGCTTGCAGTCGCGCATCGAAACGCGAAAGATCACCGACGATCTTGAGACAGATGCCATTGGCATTCATGCGACTGACTTCACGATCCAGCACACTGGAGAAGAGTCGCATCAGCGTGGCGACTTCGTCGGGTGGACGACGCCAGTTTTCAGAGCTGAAGGCAAATAGCGTCAAGTGGCCAATGCCCCGCTCGATACAGGCGCGGACAATGCCACGCACAGCTTCCACACCCTTCACGTGTCCCGTCACGCGCGGCAGGTAGCGCGAGGTCGCCCAGCGCCCATTACCATCCATAATGATCGCCACATGCGCCGGGAACAGCGACGTGTCGGGAATATCAAGCGTTGAACTGGTTTGACTCATGCGGCGGTTTCCGTTGGCAGGGATGATAGGAGAGAGGCGACTCAGTGCGCCCTCCATCGATTACACCGTCAGCACTTCCTTTTCTTTCTCGGCGACGAGCTTGTCAATTTCCGTAACAAATTTGTCGGTGAGTTTTTGCACATCGTCCTGCGCGCGACGCTCATCATCTTCGGAAATCGCTTTATCCTTGAGCAGCTTTTTCAGCCCTTCATTGGCATCACGTCGGATATTGCGAACCGCGATTTTTGCATCCTCAGCTTCGCTCTTGCAGAGCTTGACCATCTCCTTGCGGCGCTCTTCGGTAAGTGCCGGCGTCGGCACCCGAATAATGTCACCTTGCGTGGAAGGGTTCAGCCCCAGATCAGATTCACGAATCGCCTTTTCTACGGTGGCGATCATTTTCTTTTCCCAAGGCTGCACACCAATTGTGCGAGCATCAAGCAGCGTGATGTTGGCAACCTGACTGATGTGCGTTGGCGTACCGTAGTAATCCACCTGAACGTGATCGAGTATCCCAGCGTGAGCACGTCCGGTACGCACCTTGGCCAAATCGGCCTTGAGCGTGTCGATCGACTTTTGCATTTTTTGCTCAGTATTTTTTTTGACGTCAGCAACAGTCATGCTGTCCTCCTGTAAAACGGCTAAATAAATTCGTCCTGCTCGGTGATCACACGTGGACCAGCGTACCTTCATCCTCACCCAGAATGACGCTCTGCAGCGCGCCGGGTTTGATAATAGAGAATACCCTGATAGGCAGCTTCTGGTCCCGGCACAGCGCAAAGGCCGTGGAATCCATCACTTGCAAACGCTTCGCGATGGCTTCATCAAAGCTGATTTTGGAATAGCGAGTTGCCGTCGGATCTTTTTTGGGATCCGCGCTGTAAATGCCATCGACCTTGGTTGCTTTGAGAACCACCTCGGCACCAATTTCAGCGCCGCGCAATGCGGCAGCCGTGTCCGTGGTGAAGA
>CAMBJI010000174.1 GCA_945867725.1 Bordetella parapertussis | reverse complement strand
AGGCTCATTGACCATTTTGCCGTTTTGAACGATCTGATCGAGCAAGCTGCCAGTACCTGAGGCGCCTGAACCGGATGCGGAGGATTTTGTATCTGCCATGTCATTCACCTGTTGAAGTGTCAGGGTGCATCTGTGTTGGTTTTATTCGGCAGCCGGTGGGTCTTCGGCTTTCTTTTCTGCCTCGGGTGCCGGTGCCGGCTCTGCTTTTTTCTCTGCTGACGCTGCAGCATCACTGCCGCGCAGCTGCTTGAGACCATCGGTGTTACCGACAACGCTGGCCAGCAAACCACCGAGATCATCATTGCCATCGAGCTTGGCGAGCAGATCGCGCAACTCCAGCCGAGCTTCGAGCAGCTTTTGCAGACGTGGTACTTGCTGCACCACGGCCTCGGGATGGAAGTCGGCAAATTGCTTGAAGTTGAGTTCAATCTTCAGATTGCCCTCACCTTTCATTGTG
Organism: Bordetella parapertussis; assembly: GCA_945867725.1. Classification (GTDB taxonomy): domain Bacteria; phylum Pseudomonadota; class Gammaproteobacteria; order Burkholderiales; family Burkholderiaceae_D; genus Pernthalerella. Next base: position 4,659 of record CAMBJI010000174.1, on the reverse strand, counting down.
TCGGGCACGCTCATATCGAGACGTGGGCCGATCTTGGTCATGATTTCATCGAAGTTGTCGCGGTCTATCTCGACGAAACGGCGGTCCTTCATCTTGGGCGGCGCCGAGGCGGGCTTACCCATCAGGTCGGCCATGACGCCCACGACCAGCGGCAATTCACGTTTTTCAACGGCGTCGCCGATTTCGACGTCGTAGGTGATTTGAACTCGGGGTGGCCGGTTACGCCCCACCCATTTCTGCAAGCTGTCAGCCATGGCTCTCTACCTCCAGTAAATCTTCGGTTTTTACGCCCCGTTTCTGGGACGCAATGTTGATGCTTTCACGCAATACTAACAATACTTTAGTATGACTTCAAGCAAAAATATTAATTTCGGGCAATTTTTTTTATCGCAGCTTATTGAGTAGTTTGTCCGCCATCACGGCCGCCAGCTGACTTCGCAGCCGCGTCACTGACAGCCGCTCCTGCTCGATTCGGGCCGCATCCTGAATCTGGTCAATCACCCGGGTTTTGGCCTTGTCGATGGCATGTTGGGTCATCTGCAGCTCCGCCCGCAGCTGCTCGCGCCGCTCAATTTTTTCCGCCAGATCCCGCAGGGAATCGGTAATGCTGTGCCACGGACTGGCGCCCCCGTCGGCTGCGCCTTCATCCAGTTGCGAGAACAGTTGGTTCAGGCTTTCGCCCAGTTCAGCCAGTGTTTCTGAGGGATGTGACTGCCCATGGTCGGTGCCCATCGAGGATATTGCCCGGTCCACCAGCAGATTGGTTTCCGCCACCCGGCGTGCAAGATCGCCGAAGCCAGGCGGTAGACGGCCGAATGAAACGTCTTCCCCGGTGCCGGTTTCGGAATCCAGCCGCGAGCTGCTCGGTGTGCCGCCGCGTGGCGGGGGCGCTGCTGGTCCATGGAATGCACGGCCGAACGGATTGCCGGCTGTCCTGTCAGAGCGCCGGTCTTCCGGTTGCTCGTCTCCCCATCCCTCGCTGGACGCGCCGTACGGCTGGTGCGGTGGCTTCTGCATGGGATTGATTGCTCCTTTGGCTACGCTTTGGTATCACACTAAAGTATAATACATCGTATATCCACCGAGAAATATCTTGATGCAAAAATTTATCCGGATCAGGCTGGTGGCTGGCGTGGGGAGGGCGCGGCGTGGGTGACTTTCATGTCCCGCAGGTACTGTCTTTGCCTAAATTATGGCTGCAGGACCTCTCAGTGATGTCGGCAGCGTGGTGGCTGGCGGCCATCGTGGTGGCGAGTGTAATGCTGAGCCTGATCCTGGGGTGGCAGCGTCATCGGACGCGTGATCGCGGCACGCGGCAGCGCATCGACGAGCGCTTGCAGGAGCTTGCACAGCGTCGCGCGGAACTACGTGATATCGAGGCGGATCGTTCCCGCTTTCTGGCCGCGTTCAGTCACGATCTGAAGCAGCCGATGCTGGCTGTGAATCTATATCTAGGCAGTATTCAACGAAGCCTGGAGACTGCGGCGATGGAGGCTGGTGAGCGCGCGCGATCGACTGAAAGCTTATTGCGTCTCAGGCAGAGCATTGGATACATGAATGATGTATTCGATAGTGTCCTTGATATCAGTCGTCTCGAGAGCGGTGCGATGGAGGTCGCCATCGAGCGTGTGCCGGTAGGCGCATTTTGCGAACGCGTGCTGTTACAACACAAGCGCATGGCTGACGATCTTGGGCTTGTATTGGAATTGCGCGGGTCCGGGATGGAACATGAACTGCTGCAGACCGACCCGCGCTTGCTAGAGCGTATTCTGCGCAACTTCATCAGTAATTCAATGCGCTATACGAAGGCGGGAGGTGTGCGATTACGCGTCTCAAAACGCGGCACACTTTGCCGTATCTCGGTGATCGATACCGGTTCTGGTATTGCTGCACCTTTGCGCAGGAAAATTTTCGATGAGTTCACGCGTGGTGATGCCGCTGCAATGGCGGCGCAAGGTGTGGGATTGGGATTGGCCATTGCAAGGCGGCTTGCAGCACGCATAGGCGGCCGTATATTGCTGAGCAGTCATTTGGGTATGGGATCGGTCTTTGCCATTGAGTTGCCGCTGTCGGCGACACCCTTGTCGGATGCCGAGCGTATGGCGATACGCGATGCACATCTCATTGAACGTGTGCTGCCTCAGGTCGTGGTTGAGCCCCCAGTCAATACGCTGATGGTATGCATCGATGCCGATCCGGATGTGGCTAATGCTTTGCGTTTGCTGGCACCTAGTCTGGGTATCGATATTCTGACGGCTGGTGGAAGTGCCGATGCAATTCGACAGCTCGCAGCGCGCAGTCTTGTACCTACGCTATTGATGATAGATGCACAGCTGCAATCGGAATCAGTGGCTCAGGCGATTACTCAAATTAATGATGAATTCAATGCCACTATTCCGGTAATACTGTGCAGTGATGAGGATCTGATGATCAACGTCGAGAAGCAGGCGGGCTCACCCGTGACGCTGTTGCAGCGACCGTTTAGCGCAGAAAAATTGCGTGAGGTGAGCAATGCTGCGCTATCTCGAAGAGATGCGTATTAAAGATTTATCTCTTTAGGTCTTGACGAGACAGGTTCCAAGTTTTCAGTGATTGTTGGCGAACAGGCCCAGCTTTTGCGCCACCAGTACTGCCTGTGTGCGACTGGCGACATGCAGCTCACGAAAAATGCCGCCGACATGAGATTTGGCCGTGATTTCTGAAATGCCCAGGCTGTCAGCAATCTCGCGATTACTCATGCCCTGACAGATCATTGAAAGTACTTGAATCTGACGGTCGGTGAGAGCAATCTGATTGAGCGCCGAGCTGTCTGCGAGGCCGCGTGCCGACAGCCAGGTACCCTTGATCAGCGTACCTTCGACTGCTTGCGCAATGATGGTCACCGTGTCCTGAATCGGCGCGGCCTTGCTGATAAATGCCGATGAGCCAGCGCCGAAGCACGCGCCCACTTGCAGTTCATCGTCATTACCTGAGATCGTGATTGTCCGCACTGACGGATCAAGTGCCAGCAACTGAGTGATGGCCTCGAGTCCACCGATACCCGGCAGGCCCAGATCAATCAATACCCACCAAGGCGGTGATTTTTTCTTTTTTAGCTCAGCCTTGATCAGCGCAATGCCCGTCTCGGCATCGCCGGCAGTCTCCAGTCTGATTTTCGGAAAGCGTGAAAGTACGGCCTCCGCCAGCGCGGTGCGGATGATAGGGTGATCGTCAACGATCAGCAATGATGGCAGTGAGGTCATGGTCAGAATTGTAGCGGACTGCGTTTCATTGCGGTGGATCAGATCGCGGTTTTCACGGTACCCAACCGCTCAGGTTTTCAGATCATCCGACCATCCGACCATCCGACCATCCGACGCAGAAGCATGCGTTCTCTAATCGTTCAGCGAATAAATGCAAGGCCCACTATCAGAGCCGCGAGCAGCAGGGAAACCACCAGCGCGATCAGAAGGGGAGAGCCGTACCGGCGCTGCTCGGGTGCAGCGGGAGGGTCGATCATGCGTAGCTTGGCGAGTACTTTCAAATCCGCAACAGGCAAGTTTTCCCAGGCATCACGCGACAGTGGCTCCGGCGCTGAAGACAGGGCTTTTTGCGGTACAACACGTTGGGCACTTGTCGCTATGTGCTTTTCCAAAAAATGATGGTCAGGCAGTCCCATAGCGATCGCGATGCGGCGTGCGCAATCGATGCGATGTGCCTCATCGACGAACGGCGTCATGCTGTCTTCCTCGATGCTTTTGATCTGCGCATCATTTAAGCCCGACAGCATCGCCAATGTGGCAGTTGTCAGTTTGTGCTCGCGTCTGACCCGCTCGATAAGTTTGCCGAGAACGGTGATCTGCACGTCAGTTTGTTTCAGGCGTCCTTTCATCGTTTTGCCTCGCCGCTTTCGGTAAATGGCGCATTTGCATTAGCCTGAAGTGCATCATCAACCAGTGTCATGTGTACCCGGTAAAACAGTTTGTAGTCCGGTGTCTGAAGTTTTCGCAGTGACACGGATAATCCGCCACCATTGCGGATACGCAGCCATCCCTGCGCCGCGCTGGCGCTGGCAATACTATTTTCCAGATGTGCAATCTCACTGTCACCGCTGGAGAGAATTCTCAGCTTGTCCCAGAACACGCCCGAGGCAGCATACCGGTCGATGGGGTCGAGCAAACGAAACCAGCCATCAGCCATTACAGCGATAGCAAAATGATGATCCAGCAGACCCGTCGCTTCGTGTGGCGCATCATTGCGCGAATCAACCAGCAGGCCACGCAGCATCTCGTAATTGAACGGTAAGTTCTCCAGTTGCAGCAGGTGATAGCCTTGACCGCCACATTCGACTCGAGTCATCCTGATTTGCATCAGCTCAGCCTGATGATCCGGTTTTTCAAACAGTGCGCGTACCAGCTGATGCCCACTGGGTTGAACGGCGAGAAATAAATCTTCCAGTACGCATTCCTTCGTTTCTGGGTACGCAAGCAGGCGCCGTGCTTGTGCCGTAGCGAACAGAATCCGTCCTTCGTCATCCGTGACCAGCACATTGCCCGGCAGTTGGTAGAAAGCTTGCGTGACCACGAGCAGATCGTTGGTAGATGCATTTGCCTTGGCGACGAGCTGTCGCGATAAGCGATCAGATAACTCCGCACGTCTCGCAGACGACAGCTTCAGCAG
>CAMBJI010000173.1 GCA_945867725.1 Bordetella parapertussis | reverse complement strand
GGTGAATCTGCGCCGGCAGGTGCGCTGTTCAAGCATTTCGGATTTACGACCGACAAAGTCGTTGCGGCAGTCAAGTCAGTGTTGCACTGACTCACGCAAAAAAAGCTACTCGTAATAATCACTCAGGAGATCAATATGACCATCAAAGTTGCGATCAATGGCTACGGCCGCATCGGGCGCAATGTATTGCGCGCGCATTATGAAGGCGGCAAGAAAAACGATATTCAGATCGTCGCCATCAATGATCTGGGTAATGCAGAATCGAATGCGCATCTGACACGCTATGACACGGCGCATGGCAAATTTCCTGGCACCGTGGTGGTCGAGGGTGATTACATGATCGTCAATGGCGACAAAATTCGCGTCTTCGCACAGCGCAACCCGGCGGACATCCCTTGGGGTGAACTCGATGTTGATGTGGTCTTGGAATGCACCGGCTTTTTTGCGAGCAAGGAAAAAGCTTCTGCACACCTCAAAGGCGGTGCCAAAAAAGTCATCATCTCGGCACCCGGCGGTAATGACGTTGATGCGACCGTTGTCTTCGGCGTGAATCAAGGCGTGCTGAAATCTTCCGATACCGTCATCTCCAATGCTTCGTGCACTACAAATTGCCTGGCGCCCCTAGTCAAGCCGCTCAATGACACCATCGGTCTTGAAACTGGTCTGATGACCACAGTGCATGCTTACACCAATGATCAGGTGCTCACCGATGTTATGCACGAAGATCTGCGCCGCGCACGTTCTGCGACCCAGTCAATGATTCCGACCAAGACCGGTGCAGCGGCAGCGGTGGGTTTGGTGCTGCCTGAACTCAATGGCAAGCTGGATGGTTATGCGATTCGCGTCCCGACTATTAATGTTTCTATTGTTGATCTGTCTTTCATCGCCGCGCGTGACACCACCGTTGATGAAGTTAACAGCATCATGAAAAAAGCAGCCGATGGCCCTCTCAAAGGTATTTTGACCTACAACACCGAGCCACTGGTGTCGGTGGACTTTAATCACAATCCGGCGTCGAGCAATTTTGATGCGACCCTGACCAAAGTCTCTGGTCGTCTCGTGAAGGTCTCTTCATGGTACGACAATGAGTGGGGTTTTTCGAACCGTATGCTGGACACGACAACGGCGTTGATGAACGCAAAATAAGCCCACTGTCGTTATTCAGAAAAAAGCCCTGCAGTTCATATGAACTGCAGGGCTTTTTAAATTATGAAGCGCTATTTTTGTGCTGACCGAATAAAAATCGCATCACTGATTTTATCGAATGCCGACTGGTAGATTTTGGGATCCTGTATGGGATCATCACGGTTCGATTGTTGTCCATAGTCGCCTGAGGCTTTTTTTCTCTCGACAAAATTCAAGCGTATTTTTGCGGATTTTGGCGACAGTTCCTCAACGAATGCAGTCACTGCTGTCCTTCCCTCAACCCGTATTCCCGCTAGAAAAGAAAGAAATGCGTCGCTGCCCTTCGCGCCTTTCGTGGGAGATTCTGCTGTGATGAATCCCGTATCCAGATTGGCCGAATTCACGATGTAGCCCAGATCTTGAAAGACGGACATCGCGGAATTGAACGCCATCTTTTTGTCTACCTCGAATGACCGGGATTGATAGGATTGAATTTCCAATGCAGTTTTGTTCGATGATGCGTCATTCATTGCGCAGCCCGCCGTGAACAGCGCGCTACCCACCGCCACACCGCACAGCACTCGTCGCAAGATACCGCCGCAGTTTTTCATACCGAAAAATCTTGTTTGCTTGTTGATTTCAACTGCAGAGGCTGAATCATGGAGGTTGGCGTAGGTTTTGATAAAGGTCGTCATGTTTTTCATGGCTCAGTCTCAGAATGAAGAGTAGCGGGAGGAAAAGTCGGTGACTGTTTTTACGCCTTTGATATCTCTGAATTTGATGATCAGCGTTATCGTTCGGCTGGATTGTTCGAGGCCTGAGCTGCTGCTGGATGCGCCAGCCAAAACGATCGTTGCAAAAGCCGAGCTGGAACTGGCATTCGAGACCGTTGCTTGCTTCTGATAAGTCCAGGATTCCTCGCCATCGGCGTTTTGTGTCACCAGATTAGGCGCACCAAAAGTCTCGACAACTTCCTGCTGCGTCGTGATGTTTTTCTTGAGGGTAATGCTGACCTGACCTGAGGTCAGATTGCTTTTGGACACTTTCTGGCTTTCGATCTCGCGCTGCGTTGCGCATCCGGAAAGCAGAACGGCAAAAGCCATGCAGAGAACTCCGTATCTATTCATGATCTCGTCCTGAGTAAAGGGGAGAATACGTCACATCGTGGAAAAGTCGCAGCTGGGTAGTGACGTTGCATGAATTGTAATTAGGCCAAAACTTATTCGTTTGGCAATTTTGTACTGTTGTGCGGCCGCCACAAGTGAGTCGCCGAGGTCTTGGGACTGAGAAGGCTAAGGGGCGAGGGTTCTAGGGGTCTCGGGGTCTAGGCGGGGCGCGGGTGTGAATGCCTGAGGCAAGTATTGCGTGCAGATTTCATTTGGGCAACAGAACTTGCTGCCACAGTTGCTCGACTGCCTTTCGTGGTTCTGCCACCCGAACCAGTTCAACACGCGCTTTGTCATGGCCGGTGAGGCGAATTTGATGCTGAAGTTTACGGAAGAGTCGGTAGGCATCGCTCACCGCGACGGACAGTGGTGGGTCAATCAGATGTAGCTCGCCCGCCAGCTTCAGCAGGGCGATATTGCCGATGTCGCCCGTGATTGCGGGGTATTCGGCTGCATGGCGCAGCACCAAGAACTGAACGATGAATTCGATATCGATCATCCCGCCCGCATCATGTTTCAGATCGAATAATTCCGATCGATTGGGATGTGCTTCATGCATACGTTGGCGCATGGCCAGAATCTCAGTGCGCAACTGAACGGGATCTCGAGTCTGGCGCAGCACCTGAGTACGTAGGGTTTCGAATTGTGTACCGACGTTCTGGTCTCCCGCGCAGAAGCGTGTTCTGGTGAGCGCTTGATGCTCCCAAAGCCAGGCGGACTGATGCTGGTACTTCTCGAATGCCGATATCGAGGATACGAGCAGACCACTAGCGCCGTCCGGTCTGAGCGCGATATCAATATCAAACAAGATGCCGGCTGGCGTGTGACTGGTCATCCAGGTAATGAAACGTTGCGCAAGCTTGGCGTAGATGGCGGGTGCCTCTGTATCTTCGTCGTCATACAGAAAAATGACATCCAGATCCGACGCATATCCCAACTCTTTGCCGCCCAGCTTGCCATAGGCGATGACAGCAAATCGTGGTTGGTCGCGATGTTTGCTAGCGAGTGTTTGCCAAACCGCATCCAGCGTCACCGAGATGAGTACATCGGCCAGCGCAGACAAATGATCCGCAAGACGCTCTACGCTAAGTACACCATCGAGATCCTGCGCGAGCAAACGAAACAGCTGCGCATGATGGTGCTCGCGCAGCACATCCATCTGACGTTCGGTGTCGCCGTTGAACGCCTGGAGTTGCCGGCGACACTCTTGCGCAAACGCTTGCCAGTCAGGTTCCGTGTGCAAGAGAGTGTCATCAAGTAATTCATCCATCAAGACCGGATGTCGGGTCAGATACTTTGCTGCCCAGTCGCTAGATGCCATCATGCGAATCACTCGCGCCAAGGTATGCGGATATTCAGTCAGCAAAGCTAGATAAGCCGAGCGGCGCGCGATCGTATCGAAGAAATCGAGCAAGCGGTTTAGCGTCGCTGCACTGGAAGCTGAATCGGCTTGTTGACTGATCATGGGGAGCGATGCGCGCAGCAGCGCTTGCAGTTGCCCCTTGCGTTGGGGCGGCAGAGACTGGATACGGCTGCTGCGCCAGCTGGAAAGCAAGCGCTGCGCGGATGCTTGTACATCATCAAAACCGAGTTGGGTCAGTTGAACGGAGATCATCTCTTCCGTCGACTCGTCGAATGACAAACTCAGCACCTCGCTGCCAGCGTCTGGGTTAGGAGACGATTTATTGTCGAAAATTTCATCGAAGCGTGCCGCCACCCAATCGGCATGCGCGCGCAGTGCATCCAACAAGGCTTGCGTGTCGTCATATCCCATGGCCCGGGCCAGCACCAGACGATCTTCCTCAGCTGCTGGCAAGACATGCGTTTGTGCATCGTCGAGATACTGCACACGGTGCTCTAGATTACGGAGAAAGGTATAGGCCTCCAGTAACTGAGCGGTCACTGACGCTGGTAGCAGTTTCTTTTCGGCGAGGATGTGTAAAGTCGCTCGGGTAGAGCGATCGCGAAGGCCTAGATCGCGTCCGCCACGGATCAGTTGAAATACCTGCGCAAGGAATTCAATCTCGCGTATGCCGCCACGGCCCAGCTTGACATTGATGTTGCGTTCCGGATGGCGAGTTTCCTGCCGTACGACTTCTGCCCGTATTTGCGCATGCATATCACGCAGTGCGTGAATCGAGCCAAAGTCCAGATAGCGACGGTAAACGAAAGGTCGCACAATCGCTTCCAGCGCTGCAATGTCCTCGGCGCGTCCAGTGAGGGCACGCGCTTTGACCCACGCATAGCGTTCCCATTCGCGTCCCTGCACCATCAGATACTCTTCAAGCATCCCAAAGCTGGCCGCCAGTGGACCCGATGCGCCATTGGGCCGCAGCGCCATATCCACCCGAAAACTGAATCCGTCAGCGGTGATCTCGGCAATATCAGCGATCAGTTTTTTGCCAAGGCGCACAAAGAATTCATGATTAGACAGCGCGCGCTGACCCTCAGCGGTGACCACGGTCTCACCATCTTCCGGATACAAAAAAATCAGATCGATATCCGAAGACACATTCAGTTCTCGTCCACCCAGCTTGCCCATGCCCACCACGATCATGTGCTGAGCAGCGCCCGATTCCTCGCCCACAGGGATGCCATGCAGCGCGCATTGGCTGCGATACAAGTCGTCCAGATGGCGGTTGATCACGAACTCCGCGAACGCCGATATGGTGCTCAGGACTTCACCCAGATCGCCCCGGCCAGCGAGGTCACGCTCGGCGATGGCCGCTACCAGCGCGTTTCGCAGACGACGCATGGCCGATGGCAGTGACGGCAGTGAGGGCACAAGCGCCAATTGCGCCTCAAGCAACTGGGCAAAGTCCACCGAGGCA
>CAMBJI010000172.1 GCA_945867725.1 Bordetella parapertussis | reverse complement strand
CCTAGCCGCTTGGCTACATCGACAACCGAGTGGCCCTTGTCGATGACTTGTTTGACTGCCTCATCTTTGAACTCAGGGGCATATTTCGAGCGCTGCATTTGCGTTTCTCCATTTCAGTTTTTGACATCATTATTTGTCTACTGATTTGGGGGAATGCCAGACAAACGGCAGGCGGAATTGATGATTCATGGTTTCGTCCTATTAAGGAGCGTGGCGATATGTCGGTGCACAGTTGAAATCATGAACTTTAATTGGATTGGAAAGTTCAACAAATTACTTTAATCATGCTTTGTACCAGCACTCACTGCGTGGACGCCAGGACGCAACTCGGGTTTACGGTCGATTGTTTGACAATCCTACTATCGGCTTGCATAATAAATTAACATGACATTAATCAACACCACATCAGGCGCCGGTGCGCAATCAACTGAGCCCGACGCGCGCAATCTGGAAGCGCTGGTGTATGTCAACGGCCGATTCGTTCCGCGCGCCGAGGCGACGGTTTCGGTTTTCGACGCGGGCTACGTTTGCGGCGATGGGGTCTGGGAGGGTGTCCGCATCGTGCGAGGGCGTGTCATCGCTCTAGATGAGCACCTTGACCGCCTGCAAGAAGGGGCTCGTGCCATCGCGATGGACATCGGAATGTCCAGGGATCAATTGTGCGAGGTGATCCATTCCACCTTCGCGGCCAATGGCATTGACGATGGTGGGCACGCGCGGCTGATGGTGACCCGCGGTGTTAAGACCACCCCCAACCAAGATCCGCGCTCGGTGTTGGGCGCTCCCACCGTGGTCTGTGTGGCGGAACGCAAGGTCGTATCGGCCGAGGCCAAGCAGCAGGGCCTGAAGTTGTTCACTTCCACCTTCCGGTGCAGTACCCCGGATGTGTTTGATCTGCGGCTCAATTCACACAGCCGGCTGAATCTGATTCAGGCCTTGATCCAGGCCCTTCAGGCTGGAGCCGACGAGGCCCTGATGCTCGATACCCAGGGCTTTGTGTCGAGTTGCAACTCAACTAATTTTTTCGTGGTTCGCGGCGACCAACTGTGGACTTCCAGCGGCCGCGCCTGCTTCAACGGCATCACCCGCGCGACCGTGATACGGTTGGCGCGCAATGCTGGCATTCAGGTGGTCGAGGGTGATTTAACATTGGCTCAGGTCTACGGCGCTGATGAAGCCTTCGTGACGGGCACGCTAGCGGGCATCACGCCCGTCTCGCATCTCGACGGCCGGCCCTTCACACGCCGCTCCCTGACCGAGCGCTTGGGCTATCTGTACAACCGCTACCTGCAGCAGCCCGACGAATGATGGCCGACAACCACCTTATTCTCGAGAATTTCGATCTCCTTGACGTTGACCGGGGGGAACTCCTCACTGGTCACTCGGTAGAGATACGGGATGACCGCATCCAAGCGGTGGTACACGGCTCCATTCCGGACCCTTCGGCCCGTCGCATGAACCTCGGTGGTCGGGTGCTGATGCCCGGCCTGATCGACTGCCATATTCATATCTGTGCAGACGCCATGACCAGCAAGCCCCCGCTGTTTCCTGCCTTGGCGGTCGCCAAGGCAAGCCACTTACTGCATGACACGTTGATGCGCGGATTCACCACTATTCGTGACACCGGCGGGGCCGATGCCGGGCACCGCGATGCAGTAGATCAGGGACTCTTTTTGGGCCCACGCATGAAGGTAAGTGGCCGGCCCATCAGCCAGACCGGGGGGCACGGCGATTCGCGCGCACCCTCGGATCATTGTGCGCCCTGCCATGAGACCTCCTCGTTTGGCGTGTTGGCAGACGGTGTCGACGAAGTGCGCAAGGCGGTTCGCGAAGAGATTCGTCGGGGCGCCGACCAGATCAAGATCATGGCCTCTGGCGGCATATCTTCGCCGGCCGATCCGATCGACTACATCCAATACTCCAACGACGAATTAACGGCGGCAGTAGACGAAGCCCAGCGCGCCCACAAATATGTCCTGGCTCATGCTTACACGGCCGATGCCATCCGGCGTGCGGTGGAAGTGGGAGTGCGTAGCATCGAGCATGGGAATTTTCTGGACGAAAAATGTGCAGCGTTGATGGCTGAGCGCGGTACTTTTCTGGTGCCTACCCTAATCGTCTACCGTCGCATCGTCAGTCACGGTCACCTGGTGGGCGCCTCACCAGCGCATCTTGAAAAGGCACGAAAGGTGTTGGAGAGCGGAACCCGCTCTCTGGAAATCGCCTTGCGCGCCGGCGTGAAGATGGCTTTTGGCACCGACTTGTTTAAAGCACCCAAGGAATTTCAGACCGAGGAATTTCTTGTTCGGGCCGAGGTGCTCTCGCATGCGCAAATTTTGCGCAGTGCCACTACGGTATCGGCCGAGCTGATGCGGATGGATGACTGTATCGGGCGGATACGTCCTGGGTACTTTGCTGACTTACTAGTTATTGATGGTAATCCTCTCCTAGATTTCGCCTGCCTGCAGGACCAGGGAGCGCATATGCCGCTGATCATAAAAGGCGGTCAGCGCGTTAAAGACTTGCTATCCCCCGATGGCCCTACAGTCCTGATACCTGCCAAGTCGCTTGGTGACCGCTACCAAGCCCTACGTCTGGTACCACGATAAAGCTTCACCCCCTGTTCGTAAAGGAGATTTCTATGCAACACCTGCCCATGCCGCGTCGCCAGTTACTGCGTATTGCATCTGCTTCGGCACTATACGGCGCGCCACTGACGAGTTTTAGCGCTGATTTCCCCAGCAAGCGGATACGCTTTGTCGTCCCCTGGCCGGCTGGCGGCATCGTCGACATCGTAGCGCGTGCACTGACCGACGACTTAGCCGCCGATCTCGGTCAATCGGTTATTGTTGAGGCGCTGCCAGGCGCTGCCGCAGCTATTGGGACGCAGATCGTCGCCAAGGCCGACCCGGACGGCCACACGTGGTTGCTGGCCACCATCAGCCATGTGGCTACGCCTTACCTGCAGTCCACGCCCTATCACCCTATCAACGACTTCTCGGCAGTGGCATCCATTGGCAGCGGTGTGGTGGTAGCTGTGGTACCCGCCACTCTTCGCGTGTCCAACATGCTGGAGTTCGTGAACCTCGCTAAGGCCCGGCCCGGCGTGCTCAACTATATGCACGCCGGTAACGGCAGCGCCACGCACCTTGGCTCAGAGATTTTCAAAATGACGGCTGGTATTTCTATGCAAGGTGTGCCCTACAAAGGCCTGCCGCCCGGCGTGCAAGATTTGGCGGCGGGGCGCGTGGAATTTGGCCTGGTCAGCCTGCAACTGGTCCAACCGCTGATGAAGTCTGGCCTGCTGCGTGCCATCGCCATCTCAACCCCGACCCGCAGACCCGACCTGCCGGATGTCCCGACGTTCGAGGAGCAGGGATTCGGCGCCGCCGTGATTCAAAGCTGGTTCCTGCTGTGCGTGCCCTCGGCCACGCCGCGAGCGGCAGGCCTGCTCATCAACGCAGCGGTGAACAAGGCCTTGCTCAAACCTGATGTTCGCCAGCGGCTTGCGTCGGCCTTCGTAGTGCCCGAGAAGCTGCAGACACCAGAACAATGCCAAGCCACCCTGGTCGCCGATCACCAGCGTATTGGCAAGGTGATCCGTGATGCCAACATCACGCCCGCATGACAGATCCCCTCGCCATGGAAATTTGCAAAGTGCAGGTGGGTAACGGCCTGGACGTCAATAAAAAAGGCTTTACCCAGTGGCCTGCCGTCGCAGCCAATGGTTTCGTGTACACCTTCGGGATCACCCCAATCGATACCGAAACCCTTGAGATCATGCCGGGCGATATCGAGTTTCAGACGAGACGCGTGCTCGACGTCTTGTCGGAGGTGCTGGAGGCGGCTGGTTCCAGCCTCTCGAGGACCTTGCACGCCACAGTCTATTTGCGCGATATTCAGGATGACTATGCTGGCTTCAACAAGGCTTTTGATCACTATTTTGCGCACAGCCCCGTTCCGCGGACTGTGGTGCAAGCGGTAATTCGCTCCCCGGTAGCGCGTGTTCAGATCCAGATCGTGGCCTTGCAAGAGCCCGGCCGCGTAGCCCGGACTTAGTGACAGGCTCCTTCGCCGGTATGACTGCCCTCCCCAAATTCCAGCCTGTTTCCTCGCGCACCCGCCGCGACCAGGTTGCCCACACCTTGCGTCAGGCGATTTTGGCCGGACAAATGCCCGGGGGCACACAGTTGGTCGAGGGGCCACTGGCCACGCAACTGGGTGTGAGTCGAGGGCTACTGCGCGAAGCCCTGCGCGAGCTGATTGAGTCGGGCTTGGTAATTAACCGACCGTACGCTGGCACATTCGTGACCGAACTGAGCGTGGCGGACCTGCGCGACGTTTACGAGATCCGCCATGTCCTGGAGGCGCTGGCCTACACCCGGTTGTGGCCTCGGCGAGATGCCGCCTTCCAACAAGAGCTAAAACAGCGCTTTGATGACATGGTGACGTGGATTGATCGCGGTGACCTGCCGCAGGGGATTCATGCCGAGTTTCGCTTTCACGGCTTGGTCTACGAGCGCTGCGGCAATCACGTGATGCTTACGCTGTGGGAGCAACTTTCACAAAAGCTGCAACTGGGTTTTGCCATTTGCCGGGTCGCCCGAGTACCCAAACTCGACTTCAAGGAAAACCACCAAAGGTTCCTCGACCTGGCCCTCGGCGTTGACCTGAACTCGATGCTGACCGAGTTGGACCAGCACCTTATGCGTGGCATGGCTACGCTGGATTCGTTAATCAGTCCGCAGCTGTCCTAACCGGTTCGGCACCATGCGGGTGATGAAGGTGGACCAATGAAACCCACACGGTCAGCACTTGGGGAAGTCGCCACTAAAGCCGGCGTTTATCGATTTGGCAAATCAGACTGCCGTCAAACCCATCGCCAAACAAAAGCACTTCCTGGTCAGCCAGGTGATCGAACCTGACTTGCCCACCGATCCGGTTGTATCAGTGGAAATCGAGGCCGTGTTTTCCAAGGCCACTCAAGTCATTGCCTGGCGCGAGTTGCAAGACGACAGCGTTTGGCGGCAGGGTTGGGTTTGATGCGTGCGTGGACAAAAAACCATCGTGCTAAACAAGGCTTGTGAGAGAAAACACCCATGTTGAAAAAATGGTTGAGTGATGCGTCCCTGTCCACGGTCGTTGCCGGCTTTGTGGCTGTTCTGGTGGGGTTTACCAGC
>CAMBJI010000171.1 GCA_945867725.1 Bordetella parapertussis | reverse complement strand
GGGCAGGAGTCCATAGCTAGGTAACACGGTTATAGCCCCTGCCTTGGACCAGGGAGGGGCGATGAAGGAGTAGACCGACTTGTCCAAGGTACGCCAGGCTCCGCCGTGGACGAACAGCAAAACTGGAGCCTCGCCAGAGCAGCTTAGGCCTGCTCCGGAGGAAGGAAAGACGTCAAGTATCTGACGGGGGCCTTGCCCGTAGCGCACGTTCAGCATGCCCTGCAGACTGGAGCGCGCGACCTCGCTGGCCGCGCGGTTCTCCTCGGCATAGCGTGATGAATCAGTAACCGCGACCTGCGGGTTGTACTGCGCAGCGATCTGCGCAACTGTCATTTTGCGCCACACGATATCATCATCATTGAGGTGCTTCAATTTAGCCCCCGTTATCAGCAACCGGCTGAAGAGCAGCGTCAAGTACTGGATAGCCTTTGCTGTCAGTTTTTCGGTCTAAGTAGTGCACGACTCGGTCAGCACTGGCGTGGATCCCCAGCAGCCGCATTCTGCGATCGCCCACGGTGCGGAAACTATGCGGGACGTTCGCCGGCAGCACTGCACAATCTCCCTCTACAAGTTGCTGCTTTGCTTCCTCCTGCCCTTCTAGCCAAACCTCTGTCTCGCCTTCAATGACAAAAAGCAACTCGACGTATGGATGCCAGTGCATTGGCGCAATGTAGCCCGGCTCGCTGACCTGGATGCCAGTTCGCACCGGCGTCTGACCATCGCCCACCAACGGGAAGTAGTGGGCCAACGGACCATAAACGATACGCTGGGAGTCTTCTAGTCGATGGATCTTTACGATGTTGTTCATTAGAATAAGGATATTCAAAGTTTGTTCGCTGGGCGAACGTATGTTCGCTAAAATCATTATTATGCTTAAAAGGTGCCATGTCAAGCGATCCAAAAACATCAGAACAATTCGTAAGTGCGCTGGCCCGTGGACTAGCCGTCATCGAGGCCTTTGGCAATGGCTCCGAAGCGCTAAGCCTCAGCGATATTGCTCGCCGTGCAAACATTAGCCGAGCAGCGACGCGCAGACTGTTGCTGACGCTCGTAACACTAGGCTATGCAGCCTTCGACGGCAAACGATTTTCGCTATTACCTCGCGTGTTGGCACTGGGATTCGCCTACCTTTCGTCGGTAACCGTATGGGACGTCGCGCGGCCGTTGCTACAAGAACTGGTGTACGAGACCGGCGAGTCAGGTTCTGCCGCGGTACTGGACGGAAATGACATCGTCCACGTGATCCGTATGCCCTCGCAGCGGCGTCTGATGTCCATAATCGTTAAAGAAGGTGACCGACTTCCAGCGCACGCCAGCGCAATGGGTCGTGTGCTTCTGGCCGCGTTGCCGCAAGCTGAACTGGATGCCTGGTTCACCCGTGCTGAGCTAAAAGCAATCACCCCGCGCACCGTTACCGATCCTGCCGCACTACGTCGGATCCTAGACGACGTTCGCGTACAGGGCTGGGCAGAGGTCGACGGCGAATTGGATTTAGGCCTCAAGGCAATAGCGGTAACGGTGACAGAACGCGATGGACGCGTTGTCGGTGCCATGGCGCTTAGCACGCTATCTACGACGACAGCATTCATCCAATCGGACCAAGAAGCTATCAATCCACTGCTCGATCCGCTGCAACGTTATTCGCGCAAGATACGCGAGGCCACTATTTTGCTGCCGCGACTGCCAGCAGGCTAGTTCGGACTAGCTCGATCAGTGCGCAGGGATCACAGCCACCGCCTCGATCTCTACACGGCAACCGACTCGAGGCAGCGCCGAAGTGCCTACAGTTGAACTAGCCGGTGGCAAAGAAACTACGGCAAACACGCGGTTTCGCACAGCGTTGTAGGCTTCGTAGTCGTCCATGTCGGTAAGGAAGGTCGTGATCTTAACTACGTGGCCCAGATCACCGCCGACTTCGGCTAGCAATTCTCCCAGGCGCGTGAAAATGACTTCTGACTGTTCACCTGCATCGTCTGGCGCACGCCCGCCGGCCGTAAGGCCAGAAACGAAGGCCAAGCTAGCTGTGCCTAACTGTACGAGGCGCACGGGTGAATAGCTACCGAGAGGTCGGGGCGAGGGAGAGGACAGGCTGGATGTTGAGGACATAGTGTTGAGAGATCCACTGGCAACGTTGAGGTCAGTCAATCGATAAGCATTGGGTTTTTAATACTGCGCACTTAACTTGTCAACCTGTTTAGAGGAAGATGCTTGTTCCATGCAATCGGACAAGTCATTCAGATATCTAGGAATAGCAGGCTCGTGAGTAAGGTTCAGCATGTGGTGAAAACCGGGGGGGGTTGTGACATGGCCCACAATCCAACCACGCTCAGTCATTCGCTTTCCAATATCAGCAATGTTGTGTTCGTAAGAACCATATGCAAGGATGGACAATTTAGGGTCGCCAAAAGTGGGAAGTCCAAGGGATGTGCTGCCTGTCTGCAGAGCACTTCGAGTGTCTAATACGCGCTGAGTTACGCGTTGATAACCTGATTGACCGAGGTATTTCATTACAGCCCATGCGGCTGCGATAGCACCACCCGCTCGCGTGCCTACAAGCGTGTTGGTGGAGTACTGGCCCCGTGGCCAGTTATCAAAGGACCATCCCATTCCGGCAAAAGATTCTGCGTCTCGAAAAAAGAGGGTCGATGCCCCCTTCGCGGTGTAACCGTATTTGTGCAAGTCGGCTGAAATTGAAGTCACACCTGGAATAAGAAAGTCCCAGTCTGGAATGGTCTCGCCTATTTGTCTGGCAAAAGGGGCAAAGTATCCGCCTACGCATGCATCCACATGCATCCATATTCCATGCCTCTGCGCCAAAGCCGCAATCTCGCCGATGGGGTCAATCACACCATGCGGATACGCTGGCACAGAGCCCACAATCATGACAGTGTCAGGGGTAATCGCCGCCTCTATAGCGGCGGGGTCGGCACGAAAATCAGCCTGTAAAGGAGTACGTACTGTGTCTAGGCCCATAAAGTGAGCGGCCTTATCGAAGGCCGGATGGGCGCTGCAGGCCATCAAGATTTGGGGCTTTCCGCGGCCTGAGTCCCGCTTTTCTGCCAGATCGCGTGCTGCTTTTACAGCAAGGAAAATGCTCTCAGTCCCACCGGTGGTCATTGCTCCACGCGCCTGCGCGCTACCATGCAGCAAGCCTAGCCCCATTTCAACAACTTCAGATTCGAATTTAGCAAGGCTGCGAAACGCGCGCAAGCCGAGGCCGTTTTCTGAGAAGTACATCAGGTAGGCCTGCTTTGCCACTTCCAGCACATCGTCGCCGGCATAGTGAATAAACATGGGTACCCTACCGTTGCGCCAGTCCACATCATCCTTACCCGCTTCGCGAAGTTGGTCTTGGAGTTCGAGCCATGGTATGCCTTGCACCGGTAAAGTATTCAATTCATCCTTCTTTCCCGCCCCAATGGACGATACGGTTTTCAAGTGCTCGTGCACACAGGTCAAGTGAGTAGCCCAACGAAGCCATGATCAATGCCCCAACGATCACCACGTTAGTCAGCAAAAAGTCGGCCGCTGACATAGCCATAAATGCAATGCCGGCGCTGGTAGCAATCATTTCTGCGCCGACCAACATCGTCACGCCAATCCCGATGCTCACGCGAATACTTGTGAATATGCCCGGCAGACTAGCCGGAAAAATAACGCGGCGAAAAATCATTGAGCGAGAGGCTCCTAGTGCCATCGCTGCCTGCACCTTACGTTGACCAACACCTCGAACAGCCTGCATGGCGCTGATTGACAGAATCGGAAAGAGTGCCAAGACAATGATCACAACCTTGGCGACCTCGCCAATGCCAAACCAGATTATTAGCAATGGTAACAAGGCTAACTTGGGCATGGGGCGGCTGATCTCTATTGGTGGGTCAAGAACAGCCTTGACGGTTTCATTCATTCCCATCCATAGCCCAAGCGGCACGGCAACAAGCACTGTGAGAGTAAAAGCTAGGCCAAAGCGAAACAGGCTGATACCAAGATGAAACCAAAGGGTCTTGCCTTGATAGCCGTTTTTTATAAGCATCAAAAATGTGTCCCACACCGACCCTGGTGATGGCAGAAATAGCGGAGCAACGATTGGCTTTTCGCCAATAGGAGTGGTAACAAGCCACCACATCATGAGTAAGGCTACGAATGAGCCAAGGTTTATCCAATTAGAACGCTTTGATTTGTAGTTGGTCGAATTCAACGCATCACCTCTTGGCGCTGAGCTGTCAGAGCCTCTTCACGCAACATGCCAAATATGTCGGACTTCATACGAACAAACTCGGTACTCGTTACCACTGCCGGGTCCCGGCTCAGTGCGAACTGCGGCGTCAGTCTGGCCTTGATTCTTCCAGGTCTGGCGGTCATGACAACGATGTCTGTTGCCAGAAATAACGCCTCTTCAATGCTGTGTGTAATCCAAAGAACAGTCTTTCTAGTGTCCTGCCATATGTGCTTGATCTCTTCTTGCAACAACTCCCGCGTCTGCGCATCAAGCGCTGCAAAGGGTTCGTCCATCAGAAGGATTTGCGGATCATTGGCTAACGCTCGCGCAATTCCCACACGCTGCTGCATGCCACCTGACAGCTCGTAGGGATAGCGCCGTGCAAAGCTGGTAAGGCCCACCATCTCAAGGTAATGTGCCGCAATGCTGGCGGCTTCTTTCGGGCTCTTGCCAGTGGCCAAAGGGCCAAAGGCGACATTGTCCTGAACACTCATCCAAGTAAACAGCGCGCCCTGCTGAAACACCACACCCCTTCGAGCATCTGGTCCGCTAACCTGCAAGCCATCCATCATCGCATGTCCGCTGGTGGCCGTCTCGAAGCCAGCAAGGATGTTCAATAAGGTGCTCTTGCCGCAGCCCGAGGGACCGACTAGGCAGACGAAGGCGTTTTCTGTAATGTCAAGAGAGATAGGCTCCAGTGCGAGCACGGAGTCAGGACCCGTACCAAAGCGTTTGGATACTTGGTTGAAGCTTGCTTTAACGCGGCTCATGGTAGCGCCATCAGATGAACTTGCATGCACGGTATCGAACTTTCGGTCGGGAGATTCCGTCAGGATCATGAACCTCAGACCATTTGCGCTACGAAACTGGTGTCGACCAAACCATTCATGTCCTTGGGTAGTGCATTTATCTGTCCGGTATCCTTTAGGAACTCGGCCTGAACTTGCAACGTCTTGACTACAGATGAG
>CAMBJI010000170.1 GCA_945867725.1 Bordetella parapertussis | reverse complement strand
AAGCGGCCGGCCGGCAACGTATCGGCTTGCGGCGTGAGTAAAACTTCCACACGCAACGCTGATGGAATGAAGGCGCGTACGGTGGTTTTGAAATCATCATGGTCGCTGCCACCGGGCAGCAAGTCAATCACCCTGTCTGCGGGTTGATCATCGGCGCGCAAACGAATGGCAGCCGCTTGATCCCAGATACGGCGGCCAAGAAAAGCGGTTCTGCCGAGTTGCGGCGATTGCTGCCGATGTCCCAGCTCAGTGAGTTCGTCTTGTTCGAGTCGCTGCCAGCCACCGACGAATTGTTCGCCCTGAAAACGAATGGCATAGCGATCGGCTAGCAAGGCGCACAGTGCCGTCATCGAGCGTGGCGCACCCGCGATCAGTCCGGCATGACGCAGCCAGGGTGTATGCGTCTGACGATCGGGATTGCCGACATCATGCCCGCACAAATAGCCGGTGCTGCGCGCTATCGTGGATGCCTGCGGCGAAGCCCAACCCAAACCCAAGCGCCGTCGTTTGCGATTGATGTAAAACAGGGACAGCAAGCGATGCTGAATGATGTCCAGAAAATCCGAGGTCGCAAAATCCTTGACCGCATTTCGTTCTAGCAGAAGCTCGGTAAATGCAGCGGGCAGGGGTCCGCCCTGACCAGACAGGGACAGCACTGGTGTGGAAAGCGTGAAGGCTTCGCCGGTTTCTGCGCCGCGCGAGATGTTGCGTACATCGCTGGCCTCGAAGCTGAGCGAGACATGGCTTTTAAGTCGAACTGCCTCAGGACCACCGCTGGCACCGATTTCTACCCGACCTTCGGCGACACCTTCGCGCTCGAGCAGACTGATGGCTTGAAACAAATCAAAGCCATGCGGCGCATTGAGCAAGCGCTCGGCCAGTGGAAGGTCGGATTCGCGCGGGTTCATTTACACCAGCTCCTGTGCGCCTGCCATCGGCTTCCACTGCACGAGGCATTCATCACCGCGCCAAACGCCCAGCTCAACGAATGAGTTCACGGTGGTGTAGAGCGCAAAGAAATGCGCCAGCACCGCAGAGAAAAGAATGGCGGAGGAACCGACGAAAGCTTCGGGTTCCAGTTCAAGTCGCACTGCGGTACCACGGCAGTGACCCCGCCAGGCTTCATGTCCGATTTGGCGGGTGACCGGGCGCGATTGCAGATGCGTGATGCCACGAATTTGTTCCAGATCGCGGTTCTGATCCGAGGCAAACAAGGACAGCATTTCGCGCAGTCGGTCACGACCGGTCGCGCCGCTGACCAGCGATTGATGATTCAGCGTCATCAATGAGGCTAGTCGCCAGACCGTGTCACTGCCCAGTGGCGGATGACGCTGGCGCGAAGGCTCGGTGACGCAGCGGATCTGCAGACCGTTGGAGACGCCTTCACCTTTGATGCGGGTTTGGGTCGTGATCTGCTCTGCCAAACCGCGATTGGTACAGAGCGTACGCGCATAGACAATGGGTGCTGATGGCGCGTTGCGCATACTGCGTTGATCGATGAAGGAAAAGTACATATCCGAACCGGAGATGTCTTTTCGCAGACTGCGCTCGCGACGAGATGCCCAGTACACGCCTTCATGACGATCGCTGAAATGATCCAGCGATGAAAACTGCGGAATGCGCTGTGGCCTGTCCGAACCCGGATCAGACGCCGTCACCTGTTCGATGGTGTGAATCTCGGTGAATGCCTCGCGCGCCCGATCACCCACCAGCATGTGCTCATGCTGACGATGATCGATGTGTATCGGCTCGGAGGTGCGAGGAAAGAGATTGACTGCTACCACACAGCCCAGCTTGAAATTCGCAGCAGAGATCTGGCGCAATTTGCGCGACACACCACCAATATCGATCCTGAGCGTGAAACGCTGACCACTCAGCTGCTGCGAGCGCAAGCCATGAATATCAAAGAAGTGAAATTTCGCCGGAAAGGCAAAGTATTCCTGAAGCAGGCCATACGCAGGATGCGAACCGGGTGCTTGCGGCAGTACGGCATGGTCTGCGTCAAAGCCCACGCGCTGACAGGCACTGGCAGGCAGCCGACGCGGGCGCGCATCGTCGCATTGAATATCGATACCCCGAATGCGGGTTGCCAGACATTCGTAGAGCGTCGCTACCGTTCCCCAGTCGCCGGAAAGATGAATGCGCAAGGTATCGATCTCAAGCTCGGACAGATCAATGCCATCCTGCGCTACTACGCTGATCAGGAGACGGCCTTCATCATCAATCTGCGCTTCGTCAATTGACAAGGGCCACAGCCGTAGATCCCATGCCGAGCGGAAGCGAACTTCTTCGCCGCTATCGGCATCGGCCACGAGTGCGGTGTGACGCGGAATTTGCAGGCCCGCAGTGACCTTGCCCTGAGCTTCATCGAGTGCCATTTGCATGACCACCATCGACGGTATGGGCGCCAGCAGGGAAGGGCAGAGATTTTCGAGTAGCGAGCTGGCGACTTGCGGAAATTCCGCCTCAATGTCACGCCGTACCCTGCCTGACAGAAATGCCACTGATTCAATCAGTCGCTCAGTATGCGGATCTTGTGATTCGGTGCCATGAAAATCAAGTCGCGAGGCGACTTTCGGATAGCGACGAGAGAAATCTTGCCCTTGCTCGCGCAGGTAGGCGAGCTCGCGCACGTAGTAGTCGAGCAGTTCATTGTCCGAGGTGCGCGTATCCATCAGGCAGCCTCCACCGCAGAATGCACGTTGGTGTTTTCACCCGTATCAATGCGAAAGTTGATTCGCCTGACGGTGTGCGCTATCCGCAGATTGGCTGCGATCAGATAGCGTGCCACGGTCTTGCCCGTGGCACCGGGCAGTACGGTGACTTCGACCTGCGTGAGTCGGGGCTCGAATACAGCGATTGCGCGTTCGAGAGCTTCGCTGATGACAGTCTTGTCGCGCTCGCTCAGTGCCGAGCGGGCAAGGGTATCGGGGATGCCGTAATCCAGTACGGTCAGGGTTGCTTCCTGAAATTCGGAAAGCGGAATCCGGGAGCGTGAATTGGTCAGACGAGAGAGTTCGCGTGCGACAGAGGCCTCGAGGCCGTCTGCCGAGAGCACTTGATCGGTTTCATTCGCGGCTGCGGTGAGGCGCTGATCGAGTTTGTCGAACAGCGGGATGGCCCCACCGGGAATCAGACGCGACATGTGGATTCACCTTGCGGCGGGCCCGCGATCGCGCGCGGCGATCAGGCCGCCACGTTGGTTGACAGATCCCAGCCGAAGGCGGTCTTGCCTGGGCTCTTGCCGTCGAGTCCTTGCTGGACATACTCCATGGTGATCTTGGTGAAATTGATCGTGAAGCTATCCATCGGGATTTGACCACCGCCGTAGCCGCCGGTCGAGATCTGCGAAATGATGGGCTGAGTCAGCACAATTTTCATGACGAGCAGATTGGTGCCGTTGGCGGTGCGATACACCTCAAGCGTGGCAGTTTTCAGGTTGGTACCCGCAGAGCACGCTGCATAGAGCACCGGCGTGGCCATGTCGACTGATTTGGTGAATGCCATTTCCTGGAAACGAGCGCGACCTGTGGTGCGGTTCGAGTTGGCGACATTCATGTCCACCGGCAAGTCAACCGCAAGGGTCCAATTGGTGATCATCATGCTCGACTCGGCCGGACCGTTGAGCAGCATATTGCCTTTGACGTCTTCAATCTTTAGCGTGTAGATATCGCCCATGCTCTGGGACGATGACAAGTCGGCGTTAAAGGTATTGGTTCTGGCGATTCCTGGCGAATTCATAGATCACTCCGTGGTGACTGGTCTGTAAGAGAGTCGTGGTCGGTTTAGCTGCCGATCAGGCGGCTGGTGCCGGCAGTTCAGCGACCATACGAATCGATGCGGTCAGCTCTTCCATCTGGAAGTGAGGCCGCACGAAAACGATGGCAGTGTAGGCGCCGGGTTTGCCGGGGACTTCCTTCACATCGACACGGGCGCTGGCCAGCGGTAGTCTCGCTTTGGTTGCCTGCGGCGCTGATTCATCGAGACAGATATAGTCAGCGATCCAGGTATTGAGGAAAGATTCAACCGATGCCTTAGTCTGGAAGCTGCCGATTTTGTCGCGCACGATCACTTTGATGTAATGCGCAAAGCGAGAGGCAGCGAGCATGTAGGGCAGTCGAGCAGACAGCTGCGCGTTGGCGTTCGCATTGTCCTTGTTGTACAGCTTGGGTTTGTTGACGGTTTGTCCGCCAAAGAACGCAGCAAAGTTGGAGCCTTTGGAATTGACCACAGCGATGAAGCCGAGATCATTCAGTTCTTTTTCGCGTCGATCGGTGATCGTGACTTCGGTTGGGCACTTGAGCGTGATATCGCCTTCGTCGGTCTTGAAGGTGTGCGCCGTCATGCCTTCAACCTTGCCGCCACCTTCCACACCGCGAATCGCAGTGGTCCAGCCGAACTTGGCAAAGGCATCGGTAATGCGAAGACCCAGCTGATACGAGGCATTCGCCCACAGGTATTTGTCGTGATCCTTGCCGTCGACATCTTCTTCAAAGCTGAACTGATCAACAGGCACCGTCTTGGCGCCATAGGGCAGACGCGACAGATAGCGCGGCAGCGTCAGCGCAACATAGCGTGAATCTTCAGATTCGCGGAAGGCCTTCCAGGTGACCAGTTCTGCGCTTTCAAAAATCTTGGACATATCGCGCGGCACACCAAGTTCGGTGAAGCTCTTCATGTCGAATAGTGCCGGCGATGATGCAGCGATGAAAGGCGCGTGTGCAGCAGCGGCGACCTTGGAGATACGCTCGAGCAGTGCGACATCTTGCGGGTGACGGCCAAAATAGTAATCGCCAATCAGCACCGAGTAAGGATTTCCGCCGAAGGTACCGTACTCTTCTTCGTAGACTTTCTTGAATAAGACACTGACATCGTAGTCGACCGCAGTCTCCAGATCGTTCAGCAATTCTTTTTTGCTCAGGCTCATGAGTCGGATCTTCAGACGCGAGCTAGTTTCCGTGCCGAACACGAATTCATGCAGTCCGCGCCAGGACGACTCGAGCGCCTGAAACTCTGGGTGATGCATGATCGCATTGAGCTGCTTGGTCAGCAGATCGTCGATTTCTGCGATGCGCTCATTGATCATTGCAACCACGCCCTTGTCAGGACTGAACTTCATGTCCTTATCGAGGATTTGGGCTGCAAATTGTCCGATCAGCTTTTTCGCATAGGGCTCTTGCGAAGGCTC
>CAMBJI010000169.1 GCA_945867725.1 Bordetella parapertussis | reverse complement strand
AAAGAATGCAAGAGGATCAGCATCGCAAGGACGATTCAGTAGACCAAATCAAAACACATTAATCTATGCACACTGTTCCGTCGGCGATACGCTCACTGACCATCATGGCGCCGACGGTCGCCAGAACAGCGGTTACCTCCGCGAGCCGGGAAAACTCCATTGATACCACGCGCGACATATGACATCTCATGATCATGCGGTCCGTGTACATTAAATCCGGAACCTGACATGCTGCCCCGATTGATGTTGAAAAACAGTATTGTAATTAATCAAAAAACCGTCAAATAATTCAAGCCCCTTAAGAGCTCCAACCAAAATGTAGCTAACACTAATCGGTAAGCTGCATAGCAAGATGCACCCTTGGTGCAAGTCGGTCATTGCCGCAATGCGCAACCGTCAGAGTGAACGCAGCAATTCGCCTGCACCTCAAACAAAGTGATATACCTCTAGACGCAGACAACACCTTAACGGCAAGTACCATTCCTTCATATGACCCCTCCCCTACCCCGCGGCCTTGATGCCGACTTCGCTCGCAAACGTTTGGATGAGGAAGGTCCGAATGAACTCGGTCTGTCCCAGCGCCGCACGCTGCTCGACATACTGATCGAAGTTTTGCGCGAGCCGATGTTCTTGCTGTTGTTAGGTGCTGGTGCCATCTATTTTGCAATGGGTGATAGTCGTGAGGCGCTGATACTGCTGACCTTTGTATTCATGATCATGGGAATGACCGCATTTCAGGAGCGGCGTACCGACAATGCGCTGGCTGCGCTGCGCGATATGTCGAGTCCGCGCGCACTGGTCATACGTGGCGGCGAGTCGCTGCGCATCGCTGGGACGGACGTGGTTCGCGAGGATGTGCTGATACTCGCTGAAGGCGACCGCATTCCTGCCGACGGTCTACTGATTGATGCGCATGAACTCGCGACCAATGAATCCATGCTCACGGGTGAATCCGAATCGGTAACGAAAAAATCCGGCGACAAAGTGTATGCCGGAACACTCGTGATCGCTGGTCAGGGAGTCGTTCAAGTCACTGCTACCGCCCATCACACCGAAATGGGCCGCATCGGCAAGTCGCTGGAAAGCATTGCCATCACACCTTCACCACTACGCGAAGAGCTGGCCCGACTCACCCGGCGGCTCGCCACCTTCGGTATAGCACTCTCTTGCGGCTTGGTGCTGCTGTTCTGGCTGCTGCGCGGGGGTTGGCTGGATGCGCTACTGGCCGGCATTGCGTTAGCCATGTCTCTGTTGCCGCAGGAGTTCGCAGTCATCATGATTATTTTCATGGCAATGGCGGCACGGCGACTGGCAGCGCAAAAGGTATTGACCCGCCGCCTGAATTCGATAGAGACCCTGGGCGAGACCTCGGTGCTGTGTGTCGATAAAACCGGCACGCTGACCGAGAATCGCATGCGCGTCGCGGCACTTTGTGCAGATAACCGGGTCATTGATGTCAGTCAGCCCTTGTCAGGTTCTCTGTCAGGTTCTCTGTCTGCGCCACTACCGGATACCCACCTCGAACTTCTCGAGTACGCGGTGCTGGCCAGCGAGATAACACCCCATGATCCTATGGAGCAGGCATTTCATCTCATGGCGAACGAGCGTCTGTCCAACACGAATCGTCTTCATCCGGATTGGCATCTCGCACGCGAGTATGAACTCTCGCCCCAGCTACTCGCTATGACCCATTTGTGGCAGTCAGAATTAGGAACGCACGATATCGTCGCTGCCAAAGGTGCATCCGAAGCGGTGGCAGAGCTGTGTTCACTCTCCGCTGTATCGCGTGATGAGATCGCAGCACAAGCAGCAGCAATGGCTGATCAGGGACTACGTGTGTTGGGTGTCGCTAAAGCCGTGCACATCAACGGTCATCCGTGGCCAGAAAACCAAAAGGCATTTGATTTCCAGTGGCTCGGACTGATCGCACTGGCCGATCCATTACGCAAGGAAGTGCCCGACGCTGTCGCGCAATGTCTGCGCGCAGGGATTCGGGTTGTCATGATTACGGGCGACCATCCGCACACAGCGCAAGCGATTGCGCGACAGGCAGGTATTCAAAGTGAAGGCATCATCACCGGCAGCGAAATCATCAGCCTTAGTCAGGATGAACTTGCAAAACATGCGGCCACCGTCAATGTCTTCGCTCGCATCCGGCCTGCACAAAAATTGGCCTTGGTCGAAGCGCTGAAAGCACAAGGTCATGTAGTGGCAATGACGGGGGATGGCGTGAACGATGCCCCCGCACTCAAGGCAGCGCATATCGGTATCGCGATGGGACAACGCGGCACGGATGTGGCACGCGAAGCAGCCTCGCTGGTACTACTCAAAGATGATTTTGATTCAATCGTGCAGGCGATTCGCATGGGAAGACGCACTTTCGCCAATATGCGACAGGCCATGATTTATACGCTGGCGGTACACATTCCCATCGCCGGTCTGGCACTGCTGCCGGTACTGTTCGGGCTACCGCTGATCCTGGCACCACTACACATCGCTTTTCTGGAACTGGTGATTGATCCGGCCTGCTCGATTGTGTTTGAAGCAGAAGAAGCCGATGCAGATCTGATGGACCGCCCTCCACGCCAAAGCGACGAGGCACTGCTGTCACGTCAGCATATCTTCCGAGGTCTAGCCTATGGCAGCCTCACCACCGCAGCCGTGTTCGGCATCTATACCTGGCTGTTGTCGCAAGAAATTGCCGCCGCCACCGCAGCTACGGCTAGCTTTGTGATTCTGGTCACGGCGAATGCAGCCCTGATACTACCCAGTCGATCAGCGCGAACGGAATGGCAGCGACTTTTGCTTCAACTGACGCCCACCTCGCTTTGGGTTCTGGGCATTACGCTGCTGGCTCTGGCGGCTATCACCTGCATTCCGGTGCTAGCCCAGCCATTTCGTTTCGCACCATTGAGCGCGCAAGCATGGCTGAGTAGCTTCTTTATTGGTCTGCTGTTACTTCCGTGCTTTAACATCATCAAAAAAATCGGGCTGAGTTTTTCCCTTAGATGAATACAGATGCGACTCTTTGAAACTTTGCGTTTTTTTCAAGGCCTGAGGTTGTACATCGAACGGGACTAGGCGCCCTCTTGCAGGGTGCGCTGTGCAAGAGAAGATGTTATTTAATGAGTTAAAAAACAGCAGGGGAAAAAGCGAAGCTTTTTGACGCTGCAAGCGACCGCAGTTCGCTCATGCATTCAGCAAAGTAATCATGACAAGCAGCTATTTTGTGCTGCATTCAAGTGCTGCATGCAATTTCAGTAGCTTTATCAAGAGCAACACCACCGGGTATCAACAGGGGCGTTCGCATCAGAAATAAACATCTGGCAATCGGTTGACGCACGTCACTTTGCGTGATATCAGTGAGTTTCTGTGTGTTTATTGACGCCAATCAGTTGTTTATATAAAAACATAAAATCTCTCATGACTGATATTGAAAATCCCAACGGCGATCTTTATATCGGCGAGGGCGTGATTGCCATTTGCATAGCTCTGGTACCTGGGCGAGCTGTGGTGAATGGTCAGTTCGAAGGTGCCATTGACGCAAAACAAATTGAAGTGCAGGCAAAGGGGGGCGTTTCAGGCACCACACAAGCCGCAACCATTGCCGTGGCAGGCAAGCTCAATGACACCGTTCAAGCCACTGACACACTCAGCATTGGCAGCACTGGCATTGTCTCGGGCGACATTAGCTACGGCAAGCTGGAAGTGGAAAAGGGCGGGGAATTGCTGGGCACGATGAGGCAAATATAGCTTTGCTGGCTGGGGAGGTTTGGATGATCGCTGGTAAACTCAAGTTTGTTTTTCTTAAGACGCCGCAGCTGAGACACAAATTTCTGTCGTATGACAAGCATAATATTTTTCCGGTCATACGTCATGAAATTTACTACGCCAATCTTGTAGAAGAAAGTTATGAAATTTTTGGTAAATCTTTTTCAGGCGCAGTTGCTGTTGATGACTTCAATCGGGCAATACACGAAGGCTATGTATCGTTGATAATCGACGCTTAAATAATAAAATGAAAAAATAAAATTGCGACTAATTCAGATCAGCCGTTGTACTGGTGAAAAATGAAATTTTATGCAGAGATCTGATCAAACAAAAAAGAATGCATTGAGTGCAATATTATCATACGAGCTATCGCGTCTCGAGCTATTGACAACGGCGACGAAGGTTCGGATCGCATCGGAGCTAACGGTAGCCATTCAGACGTTGCGAATGTCGCAGGCACATGCCGATCATGCTTTTAATCAAAATCAAGCGGCGCATTACTCCGTTATAAAAAGAGCTGAGCTTGAGAATAAAAACCAATCAGAAAGTCAAATTCGTTTTTCTGTTGCATCAATAATGCATTGTGTACACTTGGCATATGAAGTCGACGACTTCCAAAATGAATTGATTGCATCCGCTTTAAATTGGGTGCGGGACAATGTAATGAAAGCACAGACTTGAATAGATGCTGAATTTCGATTCTTTTCCGTCAAGGGCGTGTGGTCTTTAGGTACACGTCATCTAATATGTAATGATTTTAGATGCTGACAGGTACTGGACAATATGAGCCTAGCAAGGGCAGTTAGCGGGGCAATTTGTATGTGAAATTTGAAGAGGCTATGTATTTCAGCCATTACTTGATGCGGTGCGTGAAGGGTGATGGTGACGCTGAGCGCAGTGGTATGATTATTGCTGGTGAGAAGCACGCTTTCTTGGCAGAGAATGTGTCAGGCAGGCTGGCATGCAAAATGGAATTCAGCAGCCACAACTGATTGGTGATGTGAATCGAGTTCTGGTAGGAAGATGATACGGCATTAACCGTAGAAATCGTGACGGTCGGGCCAAATGAAAAGTCGGTCGAAAACGCTAGCAGAACCGGAACAAGCACAGTTCGCTGAACGCTTAGCAGCAGCATTGGTGGCACGGGGTATGCCGGCAAGTGCCACTGCGCTGCAGCGAACGTTTAATGGACAAGTCCCCCAGCTTGCTATCAGTGTGCATGCAGCACGCAAGTGGATCATGGGCGAATCCATACCCACGCAAGCACGCTTGCGTGCGCTAGCAGCAGTACTTGGGGTGTCAGCGACTTGGCTGAGATTTGGCGAAGAAGCGGCGGTATCCAAAAACAGATCGTTATCAGCGCAAGAGCACATGTTGAGGAAGCATTTTCGTTCACTGCCTGCCTCGCAACAAACGCATGTGTTGGCACTGGT
>CAMBJI010000168.1 GCA_945867725.1 Bordetella parapertussis | reverse complement strand
ATCGTTGGTACGGATACGCCGGTTGCGCTGAATAATTCGGCAACTTTTACGAAAGGTCGCACATCTTCCTGCGGTGGTGGAGCATCCATCACGATCAAACTCTGACCCTCAGGCGTATCAACACGAAAGTAACGGCGGAAGCTGGCGTCTGCTGAGGCGGGTCGCAGGCTATCAACAAGGGTCGCAGGTGTTTTTAGACCAGAAAGCCAGTCGGACAGCTGGACCAGCCGGGCATCGTTCAGGAAATTGTCGGGCATTTGGGGAAACCGGGTATGAATTGGGTAGCTGGAGTGCAGAACAGACTATGAGTTCCCATATAATAAGGGATTCATCTCACAGCGCGGTGCTCAAGCCTGCGAATTCTGCTTTCATGACCCGGCGATTGCCACCTCCCTTCGGTTTAGCCTTTCGGCGTGCGACACTGCCACCCCTCATGATCATGATGATGCTCGGGTCAGCGGCTGCGCAGGAGCCGCGCAGGTTGGCCGACGCCGTTGCCGACGAGGCCGAAACTAGCATGAGGTCCGAAGAGCTGACCGGTCGCCCTGATCGTGAAGTCCAGATGGAGCGCAATGTTGAGATCACGCGCGGGAACATGGCCATTGATGCGGACAGTGTCAAATACAACATCATTGATGACCGGGTTGATGCAGTAGGTAATGTGATTGTCCAAAAGGCGGGTGGCCGATTTACAGGCAATGAACTCAGGCTCAAGCTGGATACCGGCGTGGGTTATATGGACAGTCTGGTGTACAAGCTTCTGCGGCGCAATGCTCAGGGCAAAGCGGATCGTATTGATTTTGAATCCGAAGACCAAGCAACTATATCTTCAGGTTACTACACCACCTGCAATGGTCCAGATCCAGACTGGTATTTGCGTACCAGCAAGCTGACGCTGGATGAAGGTGCAGGCATAGGTTATGCCCGAAATGCCGTATTGGTTTTCAAGGGTGTGCCGGTGGCGGGCGCACCTCGTATTTCATTTCCGCTGACCGATGAGCGGGTTTCGGGTTTTCTGGCGCCGACGATTGCTTCATCGACGTCCAGTGGCTTGCAAGTGACGACGCCTTATTTCTGGAATATTGCGCCGAATCGTGATGTCACCTTTTTTCCGCGTTACATCGCACAGCGCGGTTTGATGCTGGGTGCCGATGTTCGGTATCTCGAACGCGAACTTGCGGGCGAGACGCGTTTTGAATTCATCAACGACACCAAGCTGCCTGGAGAGACGCGTTACGGTTTTTCATCTCGTCACAATCAGGTGTTGGCACCCGGACTGACACTGGCTACTGATCTTAACGCGGCATCGGACGATTATTACGCTAGGGATTTTCCCTTAAGCCATGTCTGGGCTCTCCCGGGTATCAACCGAAGGCTGCTCACGCAAAGTGTCGCATTTAATTATGGTGCAGCAGACTGGAATAGCGCAGTTCGCCTAATCGATTATCAGGTGCTGCAGGATCCGAATGCGATTGTTACGGTTCCGTATGCGCGACTGCCGCAGGTGAATGTCAATAATTTTCACTACAGCGACAATGGTTTCGATTTGACCATGAACTCGGAGTACACGCGGTTTGCACATCCGACGTTGGTGCAGGGTGATCGTCTGGTATTCAATCCCCGTATGACCTACAACCAATGGCAACGTCCCGGCTATTTCGTTCGTCCTAGCCTTTCTTTGCATGGCACGCTCTACAATCTAGATCGGTCCGATGCCAGCATGACAGCGCCCGCGCGCTGGCTGCCGACATTCTCTTTGGATTCCGGATTGATATTCGAGCGCGAAGCGACTTTTTTCAATCGCGAAGCGATTCAAACATTAGAGCCTCGGGTCTTCTACACCCATACGCCTTACAAGGAACAGACGTCGGTACTCTATCCGCGATTCGACACATCGGAGTCTGACCTGAATTACGCACAGATTTTTCGGGAAAATCGATTTGTGGGTAACGACCGGATAGGCGATTCGAATCAATTAACCTTGGCGCTCACCTCGCGCTATCTGGAGACCTCGGGAGCAGAGCGCTTGCGTATAGCGGTGGCGCGGCGTATGAATCTGGCTGATCCTAGGGTGACGCTGGATCAAAGTGTAACGGACAAGACGGCTGCAGAAGAT
This sequence comes from Bordetella parapertussis, assembly GCA_945867725.1. Taxonomy (GTDB): domain Bacteria; phylum Pseudomonadota; class Gammaproteobacteria; order Burkholderiales; family Burkholderiaceae_D; genus Pernthalerella. Next base: position 3,168 of record CAMBJI010000168.1, on the reverse strand, counting down.
ATCCTGCTGCTGCTCTCAGGGCGAGTGACTAATGAGCTGCGTTTGGATGCCAACTTGCAATATGATCAGACGGCGGGGGATATCAATCGCATGAATGTCGGCGCGTTTTGGCAAGCCGGTCCCATGAAGGTAGTGAACGCCCAGTACCGCCGTGATTCGCGTAACATACCCGGGTATCCATTCACCGACTTCGAGCTCGTTGATCTTTCAGGACAATGGCCGCTCAGCCAACGTTGGTATGGCGTAGGCCGCATCAATTATTTGCTCGATGAAAAGCGACCGGGTCAATCGCTGTTGGGTGTTGAATATCTTGCCGATTGCTGGATCTTCCGGGCGGTTGCTCAGCGAATCCCAACTGCTGCGGGTCTCGCGACCACCCATATCTTCATGCAATTGGAATTCAGTGGCTTGGCAATGCTTGGCTCGAGTCCGCTGAAGGCATTGCGCGGCAGTGTGCCGGGGTACCAACCCTTGCAGCAACCGCAGTAACGACGGCAACCGATTCACATCATTTAATTCATTCAAATCACGATGACGCTTATTCAGAATTATCGTTCGCTGACACGCATACGTATTGGCACCGGTACCTTGCTCAGCCTTCTGCTGGTTACGTTGACCAGTCCATCGTCTGCGGAAACCAAACCAGCCAGTACTCGTCAACCAGTGCTGATCGATGCGATCGCGGTGGTGGTCAACACTGACGTTATCACCCTTAAAGAGATTGAAGAACGGTTGCGTCTGGTCGAGCAGCGGTTGAAACGTCAGAACATACAGTTGCCTACCCGCGAGGTATTGCAAAAGCAGTTACTCGAGCGAATGATCGTTAACCGTGCGCAGATGCAGCTGGCACGCGAAACAGGGATTCGTATCGATGATCTGCTACTAGACCGTGCGATCGCGCGTATTGCCGAGCAAAACAAGCTGACCGTACAAGGATTCCGGGATCAGCTCGAAGGTGACGGCCTTTCTTTTGCTCGCTTTCGTGAAGAGGTGCGCGAAGAAATCACCTTACAGCGTCTGCGTGAGCGCGAAGTCGATAACAAAATTCAGATCACCGATGCCGAGGTAGATAACTTCCTTGCTGCAGCAGCGGGCAATGCCGAAGGTGCGCAGAGCGAAATCAATATCGCTCAAATTTTGGTGCGCGTACCTGAAAAAGCGACACCCGAGCAGATTGCTGAACGTCGCAAGCGTGCGGATCAGGCGCTCGTACAGTTGAGTTCGGGCGTGGAATTCGCGAAGGTTGCGGCTAGTTTTTCGGATGCCGGTGATGCGATGAGTGGTGGTGAACTTGGCTGGCGCAGCGCCTCACGTTTACCGCAGCTTTTTATGGATGCGACTGAAAAAATCAAAGATGGCGAAGTTGCACCGCTGGTACGCAGCGCGAATGGATTTCATATTCTCAAAGTTATCGGAAGACGCAGTGCCAGTATGGTCAAGACGGGGCCGGGGGCTGTGGTTCAGCAAACTCTCGCACGTCATATCCTGATCAAGGTGAATCAGATCGTCTCGGCCACTGAAGCGCGCCGCAAACTCGTTGAACTCAAGGAGCGTCTGGACAACAAGGCAGCCAAATTTGAGGAATTGGCCCGACTGTATTCCAACGATGGCTCTGCCAGTAAAGGTGGTGATCTTGGCTGGATTTATCCTGGTGATACCGTGCCTGAGTTCGAGCGTGCGATGAATTCACTGCAGCCCGGTGAAGTCAGTGGACCTGTCGAGTCGCCCTTTGGTTATCACTTGATCGAAGTCATCGAGCGCAAATCCGAAGAAATTTCGCGAGAACGACAGCGTTTGATTGCACGTCAGGCGTTGCGCGAGCAAAAACTCGAAGAATCCTATGAAGACTGGTTGCGACAGCTGCGCGATCGTGCTTACGTCGAGTATCGTCTGGATGATATCAATCGTCCGTAATTGCGGAAACCCATGTCACGCCCACGTATAGCGATCAGCTGCGGCGAACCGGCCGGCGTGGGGCCGGAAATCGCGGTGCGCGCCGCATTGCAATCGACCTCGGCAGCCTGCTTGTTGATAGGCGATGCCACACAGTTGCAATCACTGGCGAGCGTTATGTCGCCCCAGTATCCCGTGCAACGTGTGACCTCCGCAGCCAGCTGGAAAGATCATCCGGGTCAGCTCGCTATCCTCGACTGCCCACTTGCGGTAACACCCGTACCCGGACGGCTTGACGCCCGCAACGGCAAACCCGTACTCGATATGCTGGACGCGGCACTTGCGGCGGCCATGGCGGGCGATGTTGATGCTATCGTCACTGCACCCGTACAAAAAAGCACAATCAATGATGCGGGTATCGCCTTCACAGGTCACACGGAATATCTCGCTGAAAAAACTCACACACCGCAGGTGGTGATGCTGCTGGCGGGGCGCAATGGCAAACAGATGCTCAGAGTCGCTCTGGCCACGACCCATCTGGCCTTAGCCGATGTGCCACGTGCGATCACGCGTGACAGTCTGAGATCAACGCTGGCGATTATTCATCAAGACCTGATCACGCGCTTCGGAATCGCCGACCCTCGTATTCTGGTCACCGGACTCAATCCGCATGCCGGTGAAGGAGGTTATTTGGGACGTGAAGAGATTGATGTCATACGCCCTGTGATCGACGAGGCGCGTGCGCGCGGATGGCAAGTATCTGGTCCTTATCCTGCCGATACCCTGTTTCAGCCGCGTTATCTCGATCAGGCGGATTGCGTGCTGGCGATGTATCACGATCAGGGTTTGCCGGTGCTGAAGTTCGCGACCTTTGGGCAGGGCGTCAATATTACGCTCGGCTTGCCTGTCATTCGTACGTCGGTGGATCATGGAACGGCACTGGACAAGGCAGCGGCAGGTTGTGGTCATGCCGATGCGACCAGCATGATCGAAGCCATCGCGGTTGCGGCACAGATGGCAACGTCCCGGCAATGAAGCACATACCGCGCAAGCGCTTCGGGCAGAATTTTCTGACCGATCAAAACGTTCTATCTGAAATCATTCGTGTGATCGCACCGGCTGCCGATGACACCATGGTGGAAATCGGTCCCGGACAGGGCGCAATGACCGCCTTGTTGCTGGCGCATTTATCGCGTTTGCAGGTGGTCGAACTCGAACGGGATCTGGTCGCACTGCTGCAAAATAAATTCAGTCCTGACAAGCTCATCATTCATT
>CAMBJI010000167.1 GCA_945867725.1 Bordetella parapertussis | reverse complement strand
ACAGATGTACCAGACCATCGATGTTACCGGCCAAGCCGATAAAGACGCCGAAGTCAGTGATCGATTTGATTGCGCCGGAGACTTTGTCACCCTTTTTGTGCGTGACCGCAAAATCATCCCACGGGTTGGCCTTGCACTGTTTCATGCCGAGGCTGATACGGCGACGCTCTTCGTCGATTTCCAGAACCATGACTTCGACTTCATCGCCCAACTGGACTACTTTGGACGGTGCCACGTTCTTGTTGGTCCAGTCCATTTCGGAAACGTGTACCAGACCTTCGATACCCTGCTCGACTTCCACGAATGCGCCGTAGTCGGTCAGGTTGGTGACCTTGCCAAACAAGCGTGTGCTCTGCGGATAACGACGTGACAGACCTGTCCATGGATCGTCGCCCAGTTGCTTGACGCCCAGCGAGACGCGGTTCTTTTCCTGATCGTACTTGAGGACCTTGGCCGTGATTTCCTGGCCCACTTGCAGCACCTCGGACGGATGACGCACACGACGCCATGCGAGATCGGTGATGTGCAGCAGACCATCGATACCACCCAGATCCACGAATGCGCCGTAGTCGGTGATGTTCTTGACGATACCGGTGACGATGGTGCCCTCTTTCAGAGTTTCCATCAGCTTCGCACGCTCTTCGCCCATCGAGGCTTCGATGACGGCGCGGCGCGACAGCACCACGTTATTGCGCTTGCGGTCGAGCTTGATGACTCTGAATTCCAGGGTCTTGCCTTCGTACGGCGTGGTGTCCTTGACCGGACGGGTATCGACTAGCGATCCTGGCAGGAAGGCACGGATGCCGTTAGTCAACACGGTCAGGCCGCCTTTGACCTTGCCGCTGACGGTACCGGTCACCAGCTCGCCAGACTCCATCGCTTTTTCGAGCGAGAGCCAGCTTGCAAGGCGCTTTGCCTTGTCACGCGAGAGGATGGTGTCGCCGAAACCATTTTCGAGCGACTCGATGGCAACGGAGATGAAATCACCGATAGTGACTTCGAGCTCACCATTGTCATTCTTAAATTCTTCGATTGGGATGAACGCTTCGGACTTCAGTCCGGCGTTAACGATCACGAAGTTATGATCAAGGCGAACGACTTCAGCCGAGATGACTTCTCCGGAGCGCATATCCTGGCGCTGCAGCGATTCAGCAAATAACGCGGCAAAGCTTTCCATGCCGGAAGATGCGGGGGATTGAGTAGCAATAGACATAAATTTTGAAGGTTAGCCAACCAAAGCGGAATTGCCGGGGCTGGGTTAGGTTATTCAACACCTAGTGACGCGTTGCGCATCACGAGGCACCGGATACAGCATTTACTTCAGCACTGACTGATACCAGCCCAGTACTTTTTCGACCGCTTGCTCGATAGTCATCTCTGAGGTATCGAGCAAATGAGCGCCATCAGCGGGTTTCAGGGGAGCCACGGCACGCTCAGTATCGCGCGCGTCGCGCTCTCGCAAATCCTGTAAGAGGGCAGGCATATTAGCAGGAAAACCTTTGCCAATCAATTGCTTATAACGTCTGTCCGCGCGAGCTTCGACGCTCGCCGTGAGGAAAACTTTCAGATCGGCAGCCGGAAAAATCACAGTCCCCATATCCCGACCATCGGCGACCAGGCCGGGTGCCCGACGAAAACCATGCTGCAAGTCCACCAGCGCGCTGCGCACGCCGGGCAGCGTCGCGATACGAGAGGCCGCAACGCCCACTGCTTCGGCGCGAATCTCATCAGAAACCTCACGCTCTGAGAGAAGTATGCGCTCACCTTCGAACCTAACATCCAGACCTGCGGCAATCCGCGATAGCCCGGCTTCTTCGCCGAGATCGATGCCCGACTCAATCGCCGCCAGTGCCGTGAGGCGGTAAAGCGCACCCGAATCCAGAAAAGCGAAACCCAAAGTCTGCGCCACCCGGCTGGCGACCGTACCTTTGCCGGAGGCCGTCGGGCCATCGATGGTGATGACGGGGATGCTATTCATGGAAATTCAGTCTTGGTGGACGATGCCGGCGAACGCATCGAAGTAATCAGGGAAGGTCTTGGCCACGCACGCCGGATCATTGATGCATACCGAGGTTCCCTTGCGCACGACACCATCGAGGCTGGCGAGCGAAAAGCACATGGCCATGCGGTGATCATCATAAGTGTCAATGGTCGCCGGCTGCAGCACAGTCGGTGGCGTGATCTGCAAATAATCACTGCCCTCCTCTACCACCGCACCAAGTTTGCGTAGCTCGATGGCAATGGCGCTGAGCCGGTCGGTTTCCTTCACGCGCCAGCTGCCGATATTGCGCAGGGTGCTGGTGCCATCGGCATACAAGGCGGCGACTGCAATGGTCATTGCAGCATCGGGAATGTGATTGAAGTCAGCATCAATCGCTTTCAAGACGCCGCCCGAGCGAACTTCAATCCAGCTGTCACCCATAGTGATGTGCGCGCCCATGCGCTCAAGCGCCTCGACGAAGCGCACATCACCTTGAATGCTCGATTTGCCTACACCCTCAACCCGGACCGGGCCACCGGCAATCGCGCCCGCTGCGAGGAAATATGAGGCCGACGAAGCATCTCCCTCAACATGCAAAACACCGGGACTCTGGTATGTCTGACCGGGCGCGATACGAAACGCCGCCCAGCCATCACGTTCCACCGCCACACCAAAACGCTGCATGAGGTTCAGGGTGATTTCGATGTAAGGCTTGGAAATCAGTTCGCCTACTACATCAATGCGCAGCGCATGGTCACGCGCAATCAGCGGTGAGGCCATCAGCAGCGCTGTCAAAAACTGGCTCGAGACATTGCCGCGCACCTGCATGACCTGCGGATGCAAGTCGCCTGTATGAATATGCAGCGGCGGAAAACCCGGTTGACCTGTGTAATCGATGCGCGCACCAGCGGCATTAAGCGCATCCACCAGATCACCGATCGGCCGCTCATGCATGCGCGGTACACCGTGCACGGTGTATTCACCACCGATGGCGGCCAACGCTGCGGTCAGTGGACGAATGGCCGTCCCCGCATTGCCCATGAACAGATCAGCGGATTCCACAGGGAATTTGCCCGCAGCACCGGTCACAACATAGTCCTGACTCTGACCATGCTGCAGCCATGGCACACCGAGCTTTTGCAATGCAGCCAGCATGACTTGCGTGTCATCCGAGGACAGAAGCTCGCGAATCTCAGTGGTGCCACTGGCCAGCGCCGCCAGCAACAACATACGATTGGAAATACTTTTAGAGCCCGGCAGTCGTACGACACCGCGCGCGATAGCTGCTGGCGTCAGTGCCAGTTCATGCGGATAGGTTTTCATGACATCAGTCTCCGCCCTGCTCAAATGACCGCGCTTGCTCTGCCGCCTCAATGGCAGCAGTCCATGCCTGTCGCGCCGCTTGGGCGCTACCGAATACTTTTTCCAGTGCAGGCCCATCACCGTGATCGAGCAAGGTACGAATCTGATTTAACTGGGACATGTAGGCATCCAGTTCGCCGAGCAAAGCGGTGCGGTTAGCCAACGCAATGTCGCGCCACATTTCTGGAGACGATCCTGCGATCCGCGTGAAGTCACGAAAGCCACTGGCGGCATATTGAAACAGCCTCGCCGCATCAGGGCGCGCAGCGATATCCGCTACCAGCGCATAGGCAAGCACGTGCGGTAAATGACTGACTGCCGCAAACACCGCATCGTGTTCTTCGGCAGTGAGATGATGAACCAGCGCACCGCAGCGTTGCCACGCATCGGTTACGCGATCAACCGCAGCAGACGGATTTTCAGGCAAGGCGGTGAGGATGATTTTCTTACCGACATATAGGTCAGACAATGCGGCTTCAGGACCATTTTGCTCACGCCCTGCAATCGGGTGACCGGGCACGAACTGATGAATTTTGCTCCCCAACGCAGCGCGCGCAGCCAGCACGACATCGGTCTTGGTACTACCTGCATCGGTGACTACGGTGTCTGGCTGCAAATGCGGCGCCATGGCTTGTAGCAGCGATGCGGTTTGCGCGACTGGCGCTGCAATCAATACCAGATCAGCACCGGCGACTGCCTGCGCAATGTCATCAGTGTGACTGTCAATAATGCCCAGCGAAGCAGCGCGTACCAGCGTTTCACGTCGTCGACCCACGCCGATGACTTCGCCGACAGCGCCGGATTTTTTCAGGGCCAGTGCGAAGGAACCCCCGATCAGGCCAACGCCGAAAATGGCGATTTTTTTAAAAACAGCCATGATCAGACGAGCACGGATTTCAATGCGACGAGGAAGGCGGCATTTTCTTCAGGTAGTCCAATCGATACGCGCAGCCATTGCGGCAAACCATAGTTTGCTACGGGCCGCACGATGATGCCTTGCTTCAGCAGTGCGAGGTTGACCTTGGCGCCAGCGTTCTCATCATCACCCGCACGGAACAACACAAAGTTACCGACCGAAGGCACGTAGGTAATACCCATCTGATCAAACGCCGCCGTCAGTTGGAGATAGCCTTGCGCATTGATTTCCGCACTCTTTTTCAAAAACGCTTCATCCTGCAAAGCAGCAATCGCAGCCGCTTGCGCGAGGGAATTCACATTGAATGGCTGACGCAGACGATTCATCAGATCCGTCAGTCCCGGCTGCGCAATACCAAAACCAATGCGCAAACCGGCAAGTCCATACGCTTTCGAAAAACTGCGCGAAACAATCAGATTGGGATGTTGTGCAACCCATGCAAAAGCATCATAGCCCTGCGAGGGTGACAGATATTCTGTGTACGCCTCATCCAGAACAATCACGACATGGGACGGTACCGAGCGTATGAAAGCAGCAATCTGCTCGCCATCAATGAAGGTACCCGTGGGGTTGTTAGGATTGGCCACGAAGACCAGACGCGTATCGTCGGTAATCGCAGCGCGCATGGCCGGCAAATCGTGGCCGAAATCTTTTGCAGCCACCACAATCGCACGCGCACCGATGGCCTGCGTAGCCAGCGGATAGACAGCAAATGAATACTGCGAATACACCACGCTTTGCCCGGGCGAGACTAGCGAGCGTGCCGCCAGCTCAAGAATGTCGTTACTGCCATTGCCCAACGTAACCCATTCTGCCGGCACACCAAATTTGGTACTGATCGCTGCCTTCAGATCAAAACCATTCGAATCCGGATAGCGTGCCAGATCTGCCATCGCTGCACTCATCGCGCGCTTCGCTGATTCCGGAATGCCGAGCGGGTTTTCATTCGATGCGAGCTTGACGATGCGCGCCTCATCAAGCCCAAACTCGCGAGCCACTTCGGATATCGGTTTACCACCCTGATAGGG
>CAMBJI010000166.1 GCA_945867725.1 Bordetella parapertussis | reverse complement strand
AGTAAACTCGCGATTGCTCGTTCACTGGGTGCGACCATCACCGTTAATGCGCGTGATCCGGACGCTGTCGCCAAAGTCAAAGAAGCCACACGAGGTGGCGTGGACTTTGCGTTTGAAATGGCCGGCGTGATTCAAGCGATGGAAATGTCGTATCGCATGACACGCCGTGGTGGCACGACAGTCACCGCCAGTTTGCCGCATCCGCAGCACAACTGGCCTCTGCAGCAAGTGAGCCTGGTAGCAGAAGAGCGCACGGTCAAAGGCAGTTACATCGGCTCCTGCGTACCGGCACGCGATGTGCCACGCTACATCGGCCTTTATATGGCGGGCAAACTGCCAGTCGATAAGCTGATGGGCGAGCGTATGAAGCTTGATGACATCAATGCAGCGTTTGATAGGCTGGATGCGGGCGAGAGCATGCGCGATCTGGTGGTGTTCTGACGATCACTGCGAATCGAACACGCTCCTAGCATGCGGCTTATTTTTGAGCTGCAATCATCGGCTTCGGTTTCCCCTGAGCATCCGACAAGCGATATTTAGTACGCCGGTCGCCCATCAGGGCGCGGAGATCACGCATACTCATATCTGTCACTTCGTGCCTACGAATCAGCAGGGACGCACCTACCGGTAGCGTGCGGGGGCGTATTTTGCTGATCACAGGCGGGGCTACTTCGAGTGCGCGGGATAGCGCTGCATCGTTTTTGAGTTTCATTCGCTCGCGCAAGGTATCGAGCAGATGGCTAGGGTCGTAGCTAGACTGCGAAGCTAGCGAGTGAGAAGGTGATGGTAGACGTGGCTGATGTTCCATGATGTTCCTTGGTCGGGTCGTAAAAAACGCAATGTTTCGGTTGCGTACATGACATGACCGTCTTGGTGACAGACAAGTTCCAAAAAAACATCGCTGTAGTGTATTTTTTCTACACTGGCATTGATGAAAGACCTACAGAAAAGAAAAAACCGTGCAGGCTGAAAGCGCTGCACGGTTTCTGACTTGAATGCCTGCGTGATTTATTTCACGAGCAATGTGAACGGATATACATAGGCTTGCAGCGTGACGAGAATACCGACCAGCGCAGCAAGAGCGACGGAATGGAAGAACACGTAACGCAGGATTTCACCTTCGTGTCCATACCATTTGGTCGCTGTTGATGCGACCACGATGGATTGCGCATCGATCATCTTGCCCATCACACCACCTGAAGAGTTGGCGGCAGCCATCAGCACAGGCGACAGACCCAGTTGCTCGGCAGAGGTTTTTTGCAAGCCACCGAACAAGACATTGGACGCCGTATCGGAACCTGTCAACGCAACGCCCAGCCAGCCAAGCATTGTGCCGAAGAAAGGATAGAACATACCTGTATTCGCGAACGCCAGACCGAGTGTGGAATCCACACCGGAATAACGCGTTAAATATCCCAGTGCCAGCATGGCGGCGATGGTGATGAGCGAATACTTCAGGAGTTTCAGCGTGTCCCAGTAGACGGCGAGCATTTCGCGAATCTTGTAACCCATGATGAAAGCTGACGCAATACAGGCGATGAAGATGCCGGTACCGGTTGCCGATAGCCAGTTCAGTTTGAAGATGGCTTCTTCGATTTTAGGTGTTGGGGCGACAGGCGGCATTTTCTGCACGAGCATGTGCAGATTGGTCCATTCGATCTTCACAATTGAAATACTGTCGAGGAGCTTTTTCCATTCCGGGATACCCCACAGCAGAACGATCACGGAAAGAATCAACCAAGGTGTCCATGCGTCAATGACTTCCTTGCGGGTGTATTCATGTCCGCCACCGGTCGACGCGGCAGGATTGCCGCCTTCGAAGGTGCCGCTGGCTGATGTCCAGATTTCTTTGGGTTGCCATACTTTCAGGAAGAGTGTCAGGCACAGCATTGACGACACTGCGGCACCGACATCGACCAGCCATGGGCCGTGAAAGTTGGAGATCAGGTATTGCGGAATCGCGAAGGCTGCACCAGCCACCAGTACAGCGGGCCAGATTGCCAGCATGCCGCGGAAGCCGCAGAAGGCCCAGATCAGCCAGAAGGGAACGATCAACGAGAACAGAGGCAGTTGACGACCGACCATGCCGGAGAGCTCAAGCATATCCAGCCCGGTCACGCCAGCCAGCGCAATGATCGGTGTGCCGAGTGCGCCGTAAGCCACCGGTGCGGTGTTCGCAATCAGGGACAAGCCCGATGCGGCCAGTGGCGCAAAACCCAGACCGATGAGCATGGCGCCCGTAACAGCGACCGGAGTACCAAAGCCACCCGCACCTTCGAAGAAGGCGCCGAATGAAAAGGCAATCAGCAACAGCTGCAAGCGACGATCACCGCTGATGCCGGCAATGCTTTCGCGCAGAATTTTGAACTGACCTTTTCGGTCGGTTAACTGGTAGAGAAAAATGACGTTAAGGATGATCCAGCCAATGGGAAACAGACCGTAGGCAGCCCCATAGAGCGCAGAGGCCACTGCCGTGTTGACCGGCATCGTAAAGCCCCAGATGGCGACCACGAGTGCGGCCACCAAGCCCATGACGGCAGCAATGTGTGCCTTGATGTGAAAAAAAGCCAGCGCCGCCAGCATGACGACGACTGGAATGGCGGCAGCGAATGTCGATAGCCAGACATTATTGAACGGGTCATAAACCTGTTGCCACATGATGCATCTCCCCGTGAGTAATTGTTATTCTGCAAAACACAACATCATATTGAACAGTGGAAACCTTGTCCACGCGTTTGCCGTGGAGTGGAAGCCAGAATTGCTATGGATCGCGTGAAAAATCTTTCGATTATTTTGAAAATATTTTAAGCATGCGCTATTGGCATCGGATTTCGAATTGAGTTTGCGCAGTAGTTCTAAGCACAGCGCTGGAGAATTCCAGGTTTGACGTCAGTTTTAGCGTCAAATGCTTGTGATTTACTCGAATTCAGCGAGCGTTGATTATCAAAATGCTTATTTCTGGCTCGCTGAAATCTGACCAAGCAGGATCATCGCTGGTTGGTTTTTACATCACCAAAAATTGCAGGGAATCCATGTGGCAGGCATCTGAAATAAGGCGGTGAACCAGCCACTTTGCCCCCAAGGGCAGCTGCCGCACGCCAGGGCCAACGCGGATCACTGATAAATGCGCGGGCCAGCGCGACCATGTCGGCCTTGCCTTCTCGAATAATGTCTTCTGCCTGCTGCGGTTCGGTAATCAGACCAACGGCGATGACGGGGATGCTAATTTCTTTGCGAATGGCTTCAGCAAATGACACCTGATAGCCGGGGCCCAGCGTGATTTTTTGATGCGCCGCGACGCCGCCTGAGGAGACATCAACGAAGTCTGCGCCATGCGCTTGCAGCTGACGTGAAAACGCGATGCTCTGTTCCAGATCCCAGCCGCCTTCGGCCCAGTCGGTCGCGGAGAGTCGCGCACCGACCGCAATGCCGGGACCTGCTGCTTTGCGGACCGCATCGAATATCGCCAAAGGCAGACGCATGCGGTTTTCTAGTGAGCCACCATACTCATCGGTACGTTGATTGGACAGTGGCGAGAGGAATTCATGCAGCAGATAGCCATGCGCGCAATGAACTTCGATCACATCAAAGCCTAGTTCGCGCGCACGCTTTGTGGCACTAATGAAGTCTGCGGTAATGCGGGCGATGTTTTCTGTCGTCATTGCCTTGGGTGGTGCTTCGTCCGGCTTGTGAGCCAGCGCCGACGGTGCGATGGTGTTCCAGCCACCCTCTTGCGCGCTCATGAGTGCGCCGCCCTCCCAAGGCCGATGGCTGGATGCTTTGCGGCCGGCATGACCGAGCTGTATCGCGAGTTTGATTGGTGAGACGGCCCGTAGGGCATCGACGACGCGCTTGAGTGACTGATGATTTTCTTCGTTATACAAACCGAGACAGCCGGCCGTGATGCGGCCTTCGGGGCTGACCGAAGTCGCCTCTACGAAAAGCAGACCAGCGCCAGACAGCGCGAGCGAACCCAAGTGCGCCATATGCCAGTCATTGGCATTGCCATCGTTGCCTGAGTACTGGCACATAGGCGAAATCATGATGCGGTTGGGGAGAGTCTGGGGACCGACGGTGATCGGTGTGAATAGCAAAGGTGAGTTCATGTTGTACGTGATGCCGGATGGAAAGCCGACACTTTAAGCGGGAGCCGCTCGTAGTACAAGGGGCCGAGGACAAAAGACGCCCATCCGTTTAATTGCGGCCCTCTGCAGTTGTTGACGAGATTTGTTGGATAAAGCCGGGCTGAGCGCGTACCCGGCTGCGGCTCTGCTTGAGCCTCTGCTGATTTAATCAGTTGGATTTGAGTTGCAAACGCGTCGGTATTGGATGTACCTGACTGGCACTGGTCAGTGCGCTTTGCTTCATCATCAGATGATCTTTTTCTTGCTGCTCGGCGACATACGACAGATACCGCATGCACGATACGCGCAGGAAGGACGACAGATTGTCGACGCGTCCCTGACGCTCAATGATCTCATCGTAGAGCTTGCTGATGAGCTGATTGGTGGTCATCTGGTCTTTGGAGGCGATGCGCGCAAGAATATCCCAACACAGATTTTCCAGACGTATGCTAGTAACGACACCACGAATCCGCATGGAACGCGTGCGCTGCTCGTAATGAATGGGATCAGCACTAGTGTAGATGTCGCACATGGATTTCCCCAAAAAATAAACGGATGCACCTAAGCATCCGTTGAAAGTTCATGCAGTCTGAATTACTTGACGGTCTTCAGATACTCGATGATGTTCTTGCGAACGGCGGCATCATTTTGCTTGTACATCATGTACGTACCAGACGCGAGCTCTTGCGGATCGGCGAGCCAGGCATCCAACAATTCTGGCGTCCACTTTTGTCCATCGAGCCCTTTTTTGAATTCGGCTGAATACCGGTAACCCTCCATGATGCCGGCGTCTTTCCCGACGATACCGGCAAGAGTAGGGCCCGCACCGATAGGCGCGTCTTTTGCCACGGCGTGACAAGCGGCGCACTGCTGTTTGAATAATTTTTCACCGACAGATTCGGCCTTTGCTGTACCTGCTGCTGCCCCAAACAACAGGGCAGCAGCCAGCACGGCCGGTGTGGACCATGCTGCTTTCATTACAGCTCCTTACGTGACATTGCGTTGGCGATGTACTCGGCCTGACGGATGGCCAGAGCCACGATCGTCAGTGTCGGGTTCTCAGCTGCACCACTGGTGAACTGACTGCCGTCAGAGACGAACAGGTTCTTGATGTCGTGCGTCTGGCCGTGCTTGTTGACCACGCCGTCATTGGCTTTTTCACTCATACG
>CAMBJI010000165.1 GCA_945867725.1 Bordetella parapertussis | reverse complement strand
GTCGCGTCTGAGTATTCATCGCCATTAAAAAAACCGCAGCTTCATCTGCGGTTTTTTTTCGTCAGCGTTTTTCAGTTAACTTCCTGCCTTCAGGGCTTGGCTTTTCATGCCTTCGTTCTCAGACAAGCCGTTGGTCTGTCCAGATCGATAGAGCTGCGCGATCAGCCCTGTTCATCGACGATGGGTCGTTGTGTCATGAAATTTTTTGAACGGAATTTACAGACAAACTCAACGCGCGCATCGCCTGCAGAGCCTGGCTTGACCTGCTGGAAGCGCAGCTTTTCCAATGCCACTTTGGGCTCCTCATGCACAGGCTTGCCAACGGGATCTTCAGTGCGGTAGTAGATATTGGCCGTAAATGCGATGCTGCGTGTATCGCAATCGAAATAATTAATGTAGGTGGATGACTGATACACCGTGTTATCCGGTGCATATTGCGGGGTAGACCAGCTGGTGCGGAGAAACGCGCGCATGTAGTCGTCTTCATGCACGATGCTGCCCATGTCCACGTACCAACTAGTGACTTTGTCGAGCTCTGTGGTTTCCGAGACCAGTTGCCACTCGGTGGCACTGGCTGGCAAGGCGACGGCGGCGAACATAAGACAGAACAAACGGGATTTCATCGAGGCGGGTCTCCGGTGCATAGTTTCCGGAAATCTTACCGGATTCGGGCGATGGGTGTTGCCGCCGCCCGTGCGAGCACTCAAGCTTCGTATCCGAGCCGTTTCGAGATCTCTTGCGCGCAAGCGAGTACTTTTTGGGCGATCTCACCCTGCCAGCCAGCATCAAAGTTGCCTGCGGGTCCTATGGCAGTAATGCCCAAACGAATTGCGCCCGTATGCTCGAAGACAGGTGCACAAATGGCATTGATGCCGGGTATGGGCTCACCCATCACGCGCGCCATGCCGCGCTTGCGCACATCGGCCAGCAGCGTTTCCATCGCAGCGCGCTTCATGCCTTGTGCGCCAAAGCCCGCGGCCACACCGTTGCGATTTTCCTGTTCAATCATCCGTTCAACTTGTTTCGGTGGCAGGTAGGCAGCGAATACCCGACCAGTCGCCGTCGACTGTATCGACATCACGGTACCGGTGCGCATGTTCACATGGATGGGATAGCTCGATTCGCTGATATAGATGATGGTCGGACCCTGATTGCCGAGGACCGAGAGACCGACCGTCTGATCGATGTCCGCCGTCAATGAGGTCACCATCGGGATGGCGATGCGCACCGGATCCAGCCGCTGAAGACTAATCAGTCCCATTTGCAGCGCAAACGGCCCCAACTCATAGCGGCCCGTCAGCGGGTTTTGTTCGATCAGGCCAAAGCTGGCGAAGCTCACCAAATACGGATGCGCCTTCGCGGCGGGCATACCCGCCTTTTTCGCCAGATCACCCAGACTCATCGGGCCACCTTCCTCGGCCAGAGTCGTGAGCAAGCGACCGCCCGTTTCTATCGACTGTATGCCGCGCCGGCTTTTTTCCATGGATATGTTTGCCGTAATCAGTAGGGTTGTGGATATTACATTAATGAAAACAATTCGTTAATATCTAATTAGTTGACGAGGAACAAATTCTATCCTAACCTCCTTCTTATTCCCAGACAAGACAACCCTTCGTCAGGCCCACGTTATGCCTGACCGAATCCACGGAGACCTCATGAGCGCCAAACCTTTTGCATCGCAGGCTGATCTGCAGGAGAAGAAAACCAGTTTTATCAAGCTGTCGGACAATGCGTATGCGTATACCGCCGAGGGTGATCCGAACTCTGGTGTGATCATCGGCGATGACGCCGTGATGGTGATCGACACCACGGCCACGCCAGTGATGGCGCAGGCGCTGATCAAACACATACGCGAAATCACCGACCTGCCGATCAAGTACGTCACTCTCACGCACTACCACGCGGTGCGCGTGCTTGGTGCTTCCGCTTATTTCAACGAAGGTGCGCAGCAAGTGATCGCTTCGCGCGGCACCTATGAGTTGATCGTTGAGCGTGGCGAGCAGGATATGAAATCCGAAATCGATCGTTTCCCGCGTTTGTTCGCAGGCGTGGAATCGGTACCGGGGCTCACTTGGCCTACGCTGGTTTTTGAGCGTGAACTCACGGTATTCATGGGCAAGCTCGAAGTAAAAATCATGCATGTCGGCATGGGGCATACCAAGGGCGACACCATCGTCTGGATACCATCGCAAAAGGTTTTGTTTTCAGGCGATCTGGTGGAATTTGATGCGGCGGCTTACACCGGTGACGCGCAACTTGAAGAATGGCCAGAGACGCTCGAAATTCTGCGCAGCATGGGTGCGGAAAAACTGGTACCCGGTCGTGGTCCTGCACTGACTACCTCTGCCAGGGTCAATGAAGGTCTCGACTACACGAAAGATTTTGTTTCAACGCTCTTGCGCAGCGCGAAGGAAGCGGTGCAGGCCGGTCATGATCTCAAGGCAGCGATGGCGCATGTACGCTCCCACATGGATAGCAAGTTTGGTCATGTCTTCATTTACGAGCATTGCCTGCCGTTTGATGTAACGCGTGCCGTTGATGAGGCCAGTGGCATCAAGCATCCGCGCATCTGGACTGCAGAGCGAGACAAGGCGATGTGGGATGCGCTGCAATCCTGATGAGTACGTCCACTGACAGTCGCATGAATAAAAATAGTGCGCCGCACGTTCACAATGCCGTAAATCGCATGCCAACGGATTACCAAACCCTTCGGTTTTCGTACCAGCGTCCGCCGGATTTCGGACAATCGTCCTCTACACACTACTCGGTGGTGGTGGTCGGTGCCGGACCGGTCGGTCTGGTGACGGCGATTGATCTTGCGCGACAGGGTTTGCAAGTCGTTTTGCTGGATGACGATGATTGCTTGTCGGGTGGATCGCGTGCGCTCTGTTATGCAAAACGTACGCTCGAAGTGCTGGATAGGCTGGGTTGCGGCGACAGGGTGGTTGACAAGGGTGAGTCCTGGAATGTGGGTAAGGTGTTTTTCAAAGATGAACCCGTATACCAGTTCAATCTGCTGCCTGAAGAGGGACATCACCGACCTGCATTCGTCAATTTGCAGCAGTATTACCTCGAGGGATATTTGCACGAATGCGCAAGTAAGTACCCGAATCTCGATATCCGCTGGAAAAGCAAAGTCACGCAATTACAAAACACCGACACCAAGGTCAATGTCACCGTTACCACGCCCGATGGCAGTTACGCGCTGAGCGCTGATTATGTGATCGCCGCGGATGGTGCGCGCAGTCCAGTGCGGGGCATGCTGAATTTGGAGAGTAAGGGTCGTGTTTTTCAAGACCGTTTTCTGATCGCGGATGTAAAAATGAAAGCGCCTTTTCCGGCCGAGCGTTGGTTCTGGTTTGATCCTCCGTTTCATCCGAATCAATCGGTGCTCTTGCACCGCGAAGCCGATGATGTCTGGCGCATTGATTTTCAGTTGGGTTGGGATGCAGATCCTGAACTTGAAAAAACACCGGAGCGCGTTATTCCCCGTGTGCGTGCGCTGCTGGGAAACGATGTCGAGTTCGATCTGGAATGGGTGAGTGTCTACACTTTCGCGTGCATGCGCATGGAAAAATTTCGTCATGGCCGCGTTATCTTTGCTGGTGACGCGGCACATGGCGTATCGCCGTTCGGTGCGCGCGGCGCCAACAGCGGTGTGCAGGATGCCGACAATCTGGGCTGGAAGC
Organism: Bordetella parapertussis; assembly: GCA_945867725.1. Lineage (GTDB taxonomy): Bacteria > Pseudomonadota > Gammaproteobacteria > Burkholderiales > Burkholderiaceae_D > Pernthalerella. The sequence goes on along the minus strand of CAMBJI010000165.1, from coordinate 1,618 downwards.
TGGGACTAGTGCTGCGTGGCGAAGCGCCTGTATCCCTGCTGGATACCTATGGTGTCGAGCGCGAATATGCAGCGGATGAAAATATTCTGAACTCCACACGCGCAACGGATTTCATTACACCAAAAAGCGCGATCAGCCGTGTCTTTCGTGATGCCGTGTTATCGCTTTCAAAGCATCACGCGTTTGCACAAAAGTTGGTCAACAGCGGTCGTCTGTCGACGCCATCGACTTATTTTAATTCACCGTTGAATACGCCGGACTCGGATAGTTTTGCAGGACGAATGTGCCCGGGTGCTCCGGTCGCAGATGCGCCAGTTGTCAATGCGAATGGCGAGCGCCACTGGTTTTTGCAGCAAGTAGGTGACCGCTTCACGACAGTACTGTTCACAGACGCCTATATTCCTGCAGCCGAGATATTAGAAGCGACGGTATTGCAAGTGCTGCCAGCGGGTGCATCGACGTCGCCGCATGTGAATGCGGTGGTAGACGTGGACGGATTGCTCGCCGCACGTTTCGATGGACGCCCAGGTACGACTTATTTATTGCGACCCGATCAACACGTGGCTGCGCGCTGGCGCGAATTTGATCCGACCCGCGTGATGGCAGCATGGCGTCGCGCGAGCGGCCAGGAGCTACAGTCTTGAGCACATTGATCACTGCGCCAAATATGGCTAATCCGGATGATTTTTACGAGGCGCTGATCGATATGCACCGCGATCTCGATGAGGCGCAAAGTCAGGCTGTAAATGCGCGATTGATTCTGCTGCTTGCCAACCACATTGGCGATACGCAGGTCTTACGCGAAGCGATGAGTCATGCGCGCACCGAACCCTAAGCGCCATTTTAGTCAGGAGAGCGCATGAGCAGAACTTATCAGTCGGGCTTTGGCAATGAATTTGCAACCGAGGCCATCCCCGGTGCGCTGCCTGCCGGTCAGAATTCACCTCAGAAGGTGGCGCATGGTCTCTACGCAGAACAACTCTCGGGTACTGCATTCACCGCGCCACGTTTGGATAATCAGCGCAGCTGGTTGTATCGGATACGTCCTGCGGCCATGCATCAGCCGTTTGCGAAAGTATTTCATCCGACGCTGCAATCCGGACCTTTCACTGAGCTTTCTGCTTCACCCAATCAATTACGCTGGAATCCTTTTCCCATTCCATCGGTGTCCGCAGATTTTATTGAAGGACTGATTACGATCGCTGGTAATGGTAGTGCTGATAGTCAGATCGGCGTTGCTATCCATGTGTATGCAGCGAATCGTTCGATGCAGGATCGTTTCTTTTACAACGCCGATGGTGAACTGCTCATCGTGCCGCAGCAGGGCGCCTTGTCATTGCGCACTGAATTCGGCGTGCTGGATATCGCGCCCGGCGAGATCGCGGTAGTCCCTCGCGGTGTGCGCTTTGCTGTGGATTTGAAAGCGGACAGTGCGCGCGGTTATGTCTGCGAAAATTACGGGCAGCTCTTGCGTCTGCCTGATCTGGGTCCGATTGGTGCGAATGGCCTGGCTAATCCGCGTGACTTTCTCGCGCCGGTCGCTGCCTACGAAGACCGCGAAGGTCAGTTCGAGCTATTGGCCAAATTTGCCGGCAAACTCTGGTCTGCTGCGATCGAT
>CAMBJI010000164.1 GCA_945867725.1 Bordetella parapertussis | reverse complement strand
TGCCACTATCACATGACTGGCGGTCGTCCGGCCATTCATGGAACCATTCGTCTGAATGTGGACCGTATCGGCTGTGAGATCACCTTCAAGCTTGCCGTCGATGGTGGCCAGACCGGGGACACGCATCGAACCTTTCATGAAAACACCTTCACCTACGAGCAGGGAACCCGGCGTATTTGTGTCGGCCATATTGTTTTCGTGTCTCTATTGAATTTAATGGAAGCTACTACGTTCGCAGCTCTGCTTATAACCACGGCATGATACAAGTTTTTCCGTCAGTAACCTACACTGCCATTTTGGAAACATCTCGCATATGAACCCACCTCGACTTATTCTTTTCGCGGGCCACTCTGGCACCGGCAAGACCACGCTCGCCAAGCAAGCCCTGCCCCAGCTCGCTGCCCGTTCCGGACGAGACTTCTTCTTTCTGGACAAGGACACCGCCTACGGTGGGTTCAGCTCACACATCATGGGTCTATTCACCGGCGATCCGGCCGACCGCGACAGTCCGACCTATCTGCAGCAGCTGCGCGACTACGAATATGCAGGTCTGCTCGACATCACCCGCGAAAATCTTGCGCTCGGTCTTCAAGTCATGCTGGTCGGACCCTTCACTCGCGAAATCATGAGTGGCAAATTTTTTCCGACCGCAAGAACTCGGATTACCGGTCAATACGGTTTGTCGCATCGCCTGGATAGACCTGCCCAGTGATGAAGCACGCCGCCGCATTGAGCGGCGCGCCGATCCGCGTGATGCCTGGAAGCTCGCCAACTGGGATACCTACCTGCAACGTCGGGTAGAGCCGCCCGAACATCCGGGCATACGGCGATTTGATAATTTAGCTTTTGATGCAGCAGCTTTTGACAAACTGGTCGCACACTTGCTGGACTAAGCTTAAAAAAATCAATCCAGCGCCTGATACACCAGCGTCTTGATCATCCGACGATATTGCTGTCGCACTGCGCCTGGAGTCTGAGCCATCATGATGCCAATCAGCTGCTCTTTTGGATCCACCCAAAAGAACGTACCGCCCAGACCACCCCAAGCAAAATCACCTTCAGAGCCATGCACGCCCGCAATGCCCGGACCCTGTCGCACCATGAAGCCTAGACCGAAGGTATAGCCCTGCACGCCCATCAAGACTTCACCCGGCTGCACCGGTGTTGCGACTTTAGGGCCGAGATGATCCGAGGTCATCAGCGCTACCGTTGTGCGCGACAGATAGCGCTTGCCATCCAGCGTACCGCCATTGAGCAGCATCTGGCAGAAGCGCAAATAATCATCGGCGGTTGTTGAAATGCCTGCGCCACCCGAATCATTGCCGGTAGCACGCGTGACATCCAGCATCACCATCATCGGTCCGCCTGTGGTCGGATCAATCTTCAACGGATCGGCAAGACGCGCTACTTTGGATGCAGGCACCACATAGCTGGTGTCTTTCATACCCAACGGTTGTATCAGCCGCTCATCCAGCAGTACGCTGAGTGGCTTGTTGCTCACCGCCTCAAGCACGCGACCCAACAAGTCTGTAGAAAGACTGTATTCCCAAGTACTGCCCGGTTGCGAGAGCAACGGCGCTTTTGAAAATGCCTCAATCTGTTGCTGTGGTGTGAGCGTAATCCATTTGGACGGTACCTCAGTCGAAAACAGTCCCGCTTCCTGATACGCAGCTTTCACCGCTGGATGACGGGTGAACTCCGCATAAGTCAGACCGGATGTGTGACGCAACAAATCATGCACCGTGATCGGCCGCGCTGCAGGTACGCGCGCGCTGTTGGCTTCGGCGGGATTCGTCATCACCTCCATCTTTGCCATGGCCGGGAAAAATTTAGATACCGGATCATTCAGCTGCAAGCGGCCTTCTTCTACGAGCATCATCGCCACTACCGATACCAGCGGCTTGGTCATCGAGTACGCACGGAAAATGGCATCGCGCTTGAGTGGCTTGCCTGCGTCTTTGTCCTGAAACCCCACGATGTCGGAATGCACAATCGCGCCTTTACGCGCAACGAGAATCACGGCACCGGGCATACGGTCGGCATTGATTTCCGATTGAATCACATCGCGTATCCGAGCCAGACGGGTCGGCGAGAAGCCCTTTGATTGGGGTGAAGCGGTGGGCAGATCAGCGGCGAATGCGGGCAAGCTGAGAGCCAGTGCGAGCGCGGCGATGATGCGGGTTTTGTGGAATGACTTCATGAATTTTCTCCTACTGTTGGTTTTATTTTTTAAACGTCAATTGAGCTGCAACCCGATCTGCGTTGACGACTGAAAGGCTGTCCGGCCATAAATCGTCATCCCGGCGAAAGCCGGGATCCAGCGTCTTTCGTAATCCAACCGATAACCTCAAGGGCAAGCGACAAACACTTACTCTGTGCGAAAACGCCCTTCCAAGCATTCGCCCTCGACAACGAGTCACCGCCCCCTCAACCACCCGCGCTGCAATCGAAGCGCCGCAACAGGCTTCTCCTTTAACGTCAAGCCAAACTGCGGCGCAGACTCTGCACGCAAAACCAAGTCAAACGTCAACAACTCATCCCGCCGAAACGCATGCGCACGGACCTTGTCGCCTGCGCGATAACGCTGCAACAAAGTATCAAGATTCGACGCGCTGACTCGTAAGCCATCCATCGCCACCAGCGTATCACCCGCCGACAGCCCCGCTGCATGCGCTGCACCGCCCTCATACACATTCGCCAGCTGACAATCGCTACCTACTTTTTTCGTGCGCACATCCAGCGATGGCTTGCCGCTCTTCGTCTTGTCAGCCATGTCCATTGCAAACGTTGCCAGCATATCCTGCAACGGTAAATCACGAGTGCCGCGAACCGCAAGATCAAACACGGGCTTGAGTTGCAAACCAGTGACTTCATCAAACAAAGCCTCGACTTCCGATTCGGTCACACCATGACCACCGCCCTCGGCATAGAACTGACGTCCATACCGTCGCCACAATACTCGCATCACATCATCCAGTGATTTACGGCCGCGCGTGTCACGACGTATCGTCAGATCAAACAACAGAGCAACTAGCGAGCCTTTGGTATAGTAACTAACGATGGCGTTCGGTGCATTCTCATCCTGACGATAGTACTTAGTCCATGCATCAAAACTTGATTCCGCAACGCTTTGCTTCAAGCGACCATTGCCACGCAGGACACCATTAATCGTCTTGGCCAACAAACCTAAATAAGTTGGTGCATCAATCAAGCCGGTGCGCAGCAGCGTGAGATCATCGTAATAACTGGTGAAGCCTTCAAACAGCCATAACAAGGGCGTGTAATTTTCCTGCCGCAGATCATAGGGTGCGAACACAGCAGGCTTAATGCGTTTCACATTCCAAGTGTGGATGTACTCATGACTGCACAAGCCCAGAAATGTACGATAGCCATCCGTCATCGCAGACTGACCCAGCACCGGCAAATCGGCACGTGCGCAAATCAGTGCTGTTGAGGCGCGATGCTCGAGCCCACCGTAGCCATCACCCACCGCGAGCGTGAGAAAGACATAGCGGTCCATCGGCGCTTTTTTTGTATTGGGCTCGAAGAGTGCGATCTGTGATTCGCAGATTTTTGTCAGATCAGCTGCAAGTCTAGTCTTGTCAAAATTGGGCACGCGACCTGTCACCGCCATTTCATGCGGCACACCGTGCGCCTCGAAACGAATCAATTCAAAGTCACCCATTTCAACCGGATGATCGATCAGTTCATCGTAATCTTGCGCGACATAAGTACCGAAACGATGACGACGGGCTTTGAGCTCGGGTAGCGACGTCGCTACGCGCCATTGGGCATAGGCTTCACCCTCAGGCGGCTGGATATCCACGACGTGTCGCACACTCTCCTGACCATGCACTTGCAAGAACACACTCGTGCCATTAAAAAATCCATGCGTCTGATCCAGATGTGCAGCGCGTACCGACAAATCCCACGCATAGATCTGATACATCAGCACCAAGGGACCATCACAACGCGCAGCGCGCCAAGTATGTTTGTCGAGCTTGGTAAGACGCACTTTGCGACCCGCAGCCTCGGCGCGCAATTGAATGATATTGCGCGCGAATTCCCGCACCATATAACTGCCCGGGATCCATGCGGCCAGCGACACGATTTGCCCATCGGCTGCGGGTGATTCAATCGTGAGCGTGACCTCAAACAGATGCAACGCCGGATCCACCGGCACGATACGGTAATGCACTGCTTGACGACGCGATGCCATCTCAGGCCTTGACGTTCACGACGAGTCGGCCACGCACTTCACCGGCGAGAATTTTCGGCGCCCAGGCCAGCGCCTCAGCAAGCGAAATCTCTTGGGTGATTTTTGTGAGCATGTCTTCTTTGAATTCGCTGGCCAGATTCGACCAAGCAGCGATACGACGTGCCCGTGGCGCCATGACGCTATCAACACCCACCAGCTTCACGCCGCGCAGAATAAATGGCGCGACCGAACCAGGAAAATCCATCCCCTGCGCTAGACCGCAAGCGGTAACTGTGCCACCGTAACGCGTTTGCGCCACTGCATTTGCGAGCGTATGCGAGCCCACTGAATCCACCACACCTGCCCAGCGTTCTTTTTGCAAAGGCTTGCCCGCAGCCGATAAGGCAGCGCGATCAATGACTTCAGACGCACCCAGTGAGGTCAGATAATCTGCTTCCGCCAGTTTGCCCGTCGATGCCACGACCTTATATCCCCGCGCAGCCAGAATCGCCACCGCGACACTACCCACGCCACCAGAAGCACCCGTAACCAGAACCTCACCATCATCAGGTTTCACACCCTGCTCAGCGAGTGCCATGACGCAGAGCATCGCGGTGTAACCGGCGGTGCCAATCGCCATCGCGGTGCGCGACGACATACCTTGCGGCATGGGGATCAACCAGTCACCTTTGAGTTTTGCGCGGCCTGACAAACAACCCATGTGGTTCTCGCCCACACCCCAGCCATTCAAAATGAAAGCATCACCGACTTTCCAGGACGCGTTCGATGAAGCGATGACCGTACCTGCACCATCAATACCCGGCACCATCGGCCATTTGCGCACTACCGGCGATTTGCCTGTAATGGCAAGGCCATCTTTGTAGTTGATGGTGGAGTAGTCAACGGCGACGGTGACGTCACCGTCTTCGGGTAATTGGGCATCGTCGAGTTGGGTGACTTCCGCCTTGGTGCTGCCGTCTTCGTTTTTATTGAGAAGAATTACGTTGAACATTGGATCTCCTTTTATTTAAAACATTATTTGGATGTGCAAACTAGGGGTTTGCAAAATTGAGAGGCTGAGGGGCTTTGTAGTCTTATTTTCAAAGCCAGCTGATGC
>CAMBJI010000163.1 GCA_945867725.1 Bordetella parapertussis | reverse complement strand
GCAGCTTTTAGGCCGAGCGCGGTGCGCGCATTTTCGCGCGCGCCGCATGATGCCGGTTGAAGGTAGCAAAGACTTAATTCTTCGATTGATCGACGAGTTTGTTTTTTGCAATCCACGGCACGGGAGACCGTAAAAAAAGCTGCACCTGCGTGCAGCTTTTAGGCCGAGCGCGGTGCGCGCATTTTCGCGCGCGCCGCATGATGCCGGTTGAACTCAGCAGAGACTTAGTTCTTCGATTGATCAACGAGTTTGTTCTTGGCGATCCACGGCATCATCGCCCGTAATTTCTCACCCACGATTTCAATCGAATGCTCCGCGTTCAGACGACGACGCGACATCAGGGTAGGCGCATTCGCTTTATTCTCAAGAATGAAGCTCTTCGCGTATTCGCCGGTCTGAATATCTTTCAGGCACTGACGCATCGCATTCTTGGTGTCTTCGGTCACGATACGTGGACCGGTGACATATTCGCCGTACTCCGCATTGTTCGAGATCGAGTAATTCATATTGGCGATACCGCCTTCATAGATCAAGTCAACGATCAGCTTCAGTTCGTGCAAGCATTCGAAGTAGGCCATTTCAGGGGCGTAGCCTGCTTCGACCAGCGTCTCGTAACCTGCTTTGATCAGCTCAACGGTACCGCCGCACAAAACGGCCTGCTCACCAAACAGATCGGTCTCGGTCTCTTCACGGAAATTGGTTTCGATGATACCGGCGCGACCGCCACCATTCGCCATTGCATAAGACAAGGCGATGTCACGCGCGTGACCTGATTTGTCCTGATAGACAGCGATCAGATGCGGCACACCGCCACCCTGGGTGTAGGTGGAACGTACGGTATGACCTGGTGCTTTTGGCGCGATCATGATCACGTCCAAATCAGCGCGTGGCACGACCTGACCGTAGTGCACGTTAAAGCCGTGCGCGAATGCCAGTACTGCGCCCTGCTTCGCATGGGGGGCAACGTTTTCGCTGTAGACCTGCGCGATGTTTTCATCAGGGAGCAGGATCATGATGACGTCAGCGGCTTTGACTGCGTCATTGACTTCAGCCACCTTGAGGCCTGCTTTTTCAACCTTGGTCCAAGAAGAGCCACCTTTGCGCAGACCGACCGTGACTTTGCAGCCGGACTCGGAGAGGTTTTGTGCGTGTGCATGACCCTGCGAGCCGTAGCCGATGATGGCAATGTTCTTGCCTTTGATGAGCGAGAGGTCGCAGTCTTTGTCGTAGAAAACTTTCATGATTATCCTGATGAATGAATTATTGAATGAAAAATGAGTGGGTTATGTCAGTGCATATCGGTGAATATGGGTGAATCAGACCTTGAGAATGCGCTCGCCACGGCCGATACCCGAGCCGCCGGTGCGGACTGTCTCGAGAATGGCGGTGCGGTCGATGGCATCGATAAAGGCATCAAGCTTGGACTTGTTGCCGGTCAGCTCAATGGTGTAGGTCTTCTCGGTAACATCGATGATGCGACCACGAAAAATATCCGTCGTGCGCTTCAATTCTTCGCGCTCCTTGCCCACTGCACGCACCTTGATGAGCATGAGTTCACGCTCGATGTGCGCACCCTCGGTCAGGTCAACCACCTTGACGATTTCAATCAGCCGGTTCAGGTGCTTGGTGATCTGTTCGATCACGTCGTCCGATCCCGTGGTGACGATGGTCATGCGCGACAAGGTGGCATCCTCAGTCGGCGCCACTGTCAGTGTTTCGATGTTGTAGCCACGCGCAGAGAACAAGCCTACAACGCGCGAGAGTGCGCCCGCTTCGTTTTCGAGCAATGCAGAAATAATATGTCGCATTACAGATCCTCCGAGCCAAGCAGCATTTCGGACAGGCCTTTACCCGCCTTAACCATGGGCCAGACGTTTTCATCACGGTCCGTGATGAAATTCAGAAAGACCAAACGATCTTTCATCGCAAAGGCATCACGCATTGCACCGTCAACATCACTAGGCTTGTCGATTGTCACGCCCACATGACCGAAGGACTCGACTAACTTGTCGAAGTCAGGCAGCGAATCCATATACGACTCCGAATAGCGCGAACCATAATCAATCTGCTGCCACTGTCGTACCATGCCGAGATAACGGTTGTTGAGCAAGATGATCTTGGGAGTCAGATGATATTGACGGCAAGTCGCGAGCTCCTGGATACACATCTGTATCGATGCCTCACCCGTCACGCAAGCAACGGTGGCACCGGGATTGGCCATCTGCACACCCATCGCATAAGGTAAACCAACGCCCATCGTGCCCAGACCACCGGAATTGATCCAGCGCCGCGGCTTATCGAAGCCGTAGTACTGCGCGGCCCACATCTGGTGCTGACCGACGTCGGAGGTAATGAAAGCATCGCCCTTGGTAACTTCCCACAGCTTTTCAACGACAGACTGAGGCTTGATGACCTGATCGGACGTTGGATACTTCAGGCACTCTTTGCCACGCCATTCGTTGATCTGCTTCCACCAGGCCTGCAATGCCGTGGCATTAGGCTGGATCTCGGACGTTTCAATTTGTGCGAGTACATCGTTAAGCACATCGCGCACATTGCCAACAATGGGAACATCGACTTTCACTCGCTTGGAAATCGATGAGGGATCAATGTCGATATGAATGATTTTGCGAGGCACGCTGCCAAAATGCTTGGGGTTACCGATCACACGATCATCGAAACGCGCACCGATGGCGATCAGCACATCGCAATGCTGCATGGCCATGTTGGCTTCGTAGGTGCCGTGCATGCCCAGCATGCCCACAAAACGCTCGCTCGATGAACGATAGCCACCCAGACCCATCAGCGTGTTCGTGCAGGGGTAACCCAGCTTATCGACGAGCTTGTTCAATTCAGGCGCAGCATCGGCCAAAATCACGCCGCCACCGGCATAGATCATGGGGCGCTCTGCGGTGAGCAAGAGCTGAACCGCTTTGCGGATCTGGCCCGAATGACCTTTTTCGACGGGTTTGTAAGAACGCATCTCGAGCTCTTTCGGATACTCGAAGACCGCCTTAGCCGTGGTGATGTCCTTGGGGATATCGACCAGCACCGGGCCGGGGCGGCCCGTGGTGGCAATATAAAAAGCCTTCTTCATCACCATCGCCAAGTCTTTGACATCCTTGACGAGGAAGTTGTGCTTGACGCAAGGCCGGGTAATGCCAACGGTGTCACATTCCTGGAAGGCATCCTGACCAATCGCGTGGGTCGGTACCTGTCCGGAAATGATCACCATCGGAATGGAATCCATGTACGCAGTCACCAGACCCGTCACCGCATTGGTAACACCGGGACCGGAAGTCACCAGCGCGACACCCACTTTGTTCGAGCTGCGCGAATAGGCATCTGCTGCGTGAATCGCTGCCTGCTCGTGACGAACGAGAATGTGCTGGAATTTGTCCTGCTTGAAAATAGCGTCGTAGATGTAGAGAACGGCGCCGCCGGGGTAGCCGAACACATGTTCGACGCCTTCTTCGGCTAGACAGCGCACGACGATGTCGGCGCCCGTGATTTCGGAGCTCATTACTGTTTCCTTTCAAGGTCCATTGGAAATTGATCGGATGCTCTCTCCTATCGAGACCGGTTGCGGTGGCACGCTGTTGGCATTCCTTTTTTGTGCGGTCACGCCGATCCGTCCTGCGCACTACGGCGCATTTCAAACCGACGCTAAGCGCAACTCGTTCAGCCTGAGTTCGTGCTTTAGCCATCGATCCCTCACGCTTGTGGCGTGGGTTAGAGCAAACTGCTTTCAGATGAAAGTGGCGCCGCGACCCGGTTGGCATTATGGGCAAACCGGGGCAGGCCAAAAAATACCCCTCGCGGTGGCGAGGGGAACGATACGGTAATGCGTTGCAGCACGAAGGTCAAGTGAAATCTTGGAAAAAGCCTTTGAAATCAAGCGGTTTGCCCTCGATATCGCTGACTCAAAATTAATAAAAAGACACCCGAAATTACCGCCACGAACCGCCCATCCTAGGCCACGTACAATAAAGACTTTCCGTCTTGCCCGCCCCGCTGCGCCCCATCCGGGCCAGGTGCCCGCCAAATACACCCGTGAACGATCTCCAACCCGAAGCATTGCCAACCGCCTCCGTCAAAAGCCGCTTGATGGCCATGGTGTACGAAACCATGTTGATGCTTGCTGTCTTGTTTGTTGCTGCCTTACCGTTTGCCGCGTTACTGGAACAACGTCACGCGCTCTATCGACGAGACGATCTTCAATATTGGCTGTTTGTGGTGCTGGGCATTTATTTCTGCTGGTTCTGGCGGCATGGCGGACAAACACTGGCGATGAAGACATGGCGCATTCGCCTGCTTACGCGTGAAGGTAGCGCTTTATCCCTGAAGCAAGCTGCGTTGCGCTATGTACTGGCATGGCTGTGGTTCTTACCTGGTCTAGCGGCTGCACGCTATCTGCATGTACAGGGCTGGATGTTGGTGCTATTCCCCGCACTGAACATGGCGCTGTGGATACTCGCTATTTTTCTCGATCCCGACCGGCAGTTCCCGCATGACCGGCTGGCGGGTACTCGCCTTGTTCAGCTGCCACCAATGAAGGCAGCGGATAAATCTACCGGCCCTGCATGATTAAGCCGGCAGCATGATCGCCCGACTCACCCGTTTGGCGATCCTGCTCCAGCTGATCACGTTGGCTGGTCTGAGCGCACTGTTTTTTTCTTTAGGTTGGATCGATAGTTTTGCCATCAGTCTGCTCTGTGCTGCAGCCATCCTGACGCTGATGAGAGCGGGCATTATCTTCAATAATTTTTTTATTTCAGGTGCGCTCCGACAACCCATGGGGGACGGTCAGCCTGCGCCACTGATTGCTGCAGCAGCCAGAATGCTGCAAGAGTTCTGGTACAGCATGGTGTGCTGGTTTCAGCTGTTTCCACTGGCCCGTCCGTTTCACATCAACTTTGCCGAAGATACCTCGCCTCCGGTACTACTCTTGCACGGGTATGGTGCCAATAGCGGTTTTTGGAAACCTCTGAGCAAGCGGCTCTCAGGCGCGGGTATCAGTCACGCAGCGATTGATCTGGAGCCCATACTGGGCAGCATTGATGACTATGCAGACCTGATCGAGACGTCGGCGCAACAACTATGTCGCGACAATGGTGTTGAAACGATTATTGTTGTCGGTCACAGCATGGGGGGTCTGGCAGCCCGCGCTTGGGTACGGCGTTATGGCACCGCGAAAGTCGCAAGCATCATTACGCTTGGCACACCGCATTTCGGCAGTACGCTGGCTGGGTACGGGATGGGAAAAAATGCGACGGAAATGCTGCCGCACGTCAGCGGTACATCAACAGAGAATCACTG